>JAENWZ010000353.1 GCA_016649795.1 Proteiniphilum sp.
CTCTATAGAGTGTGATGTGACCAGTCGCGAATTCCATACCGTAACGGGAATGTACAAGGGAAAACGCATCACTGCTCTCTCGCATGGTATAGGCACTGACAACATCGATATCGTCCTCACCGAATTGGATGCCCTGGCCAATATAGACTTCACCACGCGGATGGTGAAAGATGCGTTCAGGCAGCTGACCATGATCCGCGTAGGCACATCGGGAGGGATGCAGACACACTGCCCGGTAGGATCGTACGTGGTCTCTGAGAAATCCATCGGTTTTGACGGGCTGATACATTATTACGCCAACTCCAGAACAGTCTGTGAAGAAGATTTCGAAGAGGCATTTCAGAAACATGTCAACTGGTCACCGTTCCACTGTTCACCCTATGTAGTAAGTGCAGACGAAGAACTGGTGGATCGTATCGGTTACGACATGATTCGCGGGGTCACCATTTCAGCGATCGGTTTTTACGGACCACAGGGAAGACATGTACGTCTGGGGCTGGCCGATCCCGACCTGAACGCGAAGATAGAGTCGTTTCGTTTTGGTGATTATTCCATCACCAACTACGAAATGGAAAGCTCTGCCATTGCAGGATTGGGAAAACTAATGGGTCACAAGGCAATGACAGTCTGTGCCATCATTGCCAATCGTGTTGCTTTGGAATCGAATGCCAATTACAAAGGATCAACAGAAGAGCTTATAAAAATTGTATTGGACAGGATTTAAATGATCCCTCTATTACATTGATATTTTTACTTTTATAGCGCGTTAAGAACAATTATGCGTCGTAATTAAACTATCATTTTAAAATTTTTAAAAATGTTATGAAAAAAAAATTCACTTTACTGTTTCTTGTAACAACAGTTGTTACATTGGCACAACAGAACCATCCTCTTCCGGTCGATCCGAACGTGAGGACAGGTAAACTGGAGAACGGACTGACCTATTACATCCGTCATAACAGCCTTCCCGAAAACAGAGCTGATTTCTATATCGCTCAAAAGGTTGGCTCAATGCAGGAAGAAGACAGTCAGGCCGGATTGGCTCACTTCCTGGAACATATGGCTTTTAACGGGACGAAGAATTTTCCCGGTAAGGATATGCTCAACTATCTGCAGGATAACGGCATTAAGTTTGGAACCAACATCAACGCATACACATCGTTTGATGAGACGGTCTACTTCATGTCTAATATCCCGACCACCAACAGCAACCTGATGGATTCAGCCATGCTGGTACTTCACGACTGGTCTAATGCCATCGCCCTGGAAGAAGAAGAGCTGGAAAATGAACGGGGTGTTATCCGTGAAGAGTGGCGCACACGTGGTGGCGCCCAGCAGCGTCTGTGGGACCAGCTGCTTCCTAAGATGTATCCCGACAGCAAATATGCAAAACGTATGCCTATCGGCAGCATCGATGTGATCAACAACTTCAAACCTGAGGAGATCAGAGCCTATTACCATAAATGGTACCGCCCCGATCTGCAGGGTATCATCATTGTTGGTGATGTGAACGTGGATGAGATGGAACAGAAGGTGAAAGCACTCTTCTCCCCCATCACACTCGATACCGAGAGGGCAGAACGCGAATATTATCCCGTACCCGACAACAAAGAACCTTTGGTTGCCATCGCTACCGACAAGGAAGCAAGGGATACACAGCTGATGTTGTTCTACAAGCATGACCCGCTGCCTGAGGAGCTGAAAAGCACACAGATGGGTTATCTGACAACCTACATCATGAACGCGGCAGCATCGATGATGAACCAGCGTTTTGCGGAGATCACACAGAAACCGGACGCTCCTTTCACTGCAGCTAGTGCGTACGATGGTGATTTTTTTGTTGCCAAAACAAAAGATGCCTGGACAGTTGTTGCAC
>JAENWZ010000421.1 GCA_016649795.1 Proteiniphilum sp.
AGCCACCCCGGTTAGCCTTTATCTCCAGCTTATAATATTTGTATTTCTCCTCGTTGGATATCGGATACTCCTTCTCCTCTCCTCTGGCAGGGAACTGCTGGTTGCTCTGCTCATCGAGCAGGATCCACTGCTTTTTGTCGTTGGAACCCGAGAGGGACCACGATTTGGGATCACTCTCCGGTGCATCGGCAGCCGCTGTAAGGGAGTATAGGTTTACCTGGGCACTCTTACTGCAGCTCCACAGAATGTAGAATGTGTTATTGGGCACCTCATAGTTTGTCTCAGGTTTCCTGTCGGCCATCTTACCCACATCGCAGCCGGTAGTGAAATCGGCATACTGTGCCGTGATCACACCTCCGCCGGGAGGCATATCCGATCTTCCATCTTTTACCTCTACCGAGTAGGTTGACGGAAGCTGCGCTTCCTCTTCTATCTCCTCCACTACAGGACTATCTTCGGAACAACCTGTGAAGAGTCCCGAAAGTACCAGGAGTCCCGAAAGTAAGAGTGATTTAAGTAAGGCGGGACTCATCATTTTTTCTCTGTTCATTAATACGCGTGTCTGTTTATAAGATGAATTAATAGATTATGTTAACGATTGTGTTCAACCCAGATAAGCTCTGAGGTGTTGTATCCGATCTCCTGAGCGATCTTCAGATATCGCTCCCTGACATCATCGGGAATAGTGGTTTCGCGTGCGAGGATCCAGAGGTACTTCAGGTTCTTCCCTGCAACAAGGGCGTAGCGGTAATCATCATCGAGCGCGATCACGTTATAGCCTGAGTAGAAGGGACCGAAGAAGGATACCTTCAGCATGGCCACGTTCTCCTCTCCGACGAACTTCGCCTTACCGATGGCCTGCTTCCACTCATCTTTCACGTAGTTATACCCCTGATTATTTACACGGATGGTACCGTCGTCGTTCAGACTATACTCTGCGGTGGTATTGTTCAAATCACGTTCGAACTTGAAATCGAGCCGCGCTATCTCATACCATTTGCCGAGATACTTCTCCTTGTTGAAAGGAGTGACGGCCACTGCTCCTTGAGGGATGGTGGCGCAGGAGGTGAAAGTGATGCCGATAACGGTTAACAACAGGATGGAGATCGTTTTTCCGGTTTGCATAGATTTGTTTTTTATTGTGATGTGTTATTC
>JAENWZ010000093.1 GCA_016649795.1 Proteiniphilum sp.
CATGGCTCTCTCTGAAGCTCTACGACGAGCCGCTGCGCAAATTCCTCTCGAAGCGTTTTGCTCCCGCGATAAAACAAGTATAAGTCTGATGGTTGAATGAGAGGTCAGTCCGGATCTACCTTATAACCTGATTGAAATACCCAATTCCAGTGCGGAGATACCATAACCTATTTCCCCGAATCTCTTTTTTGCATAGTTATTCTTAATTTTTTCAACTATCTATGCAATAATTGCTACATTTACGCTGTAATTACCAATGAATGATGGAAAAGCTTAAACAATTAGGAATTATACCGGTGGATTACGCCGTACTTCGTTCCCTGTTTTCCGATTATATGTCTCCCAGGAATAAAATTGCCAATCTCCAGCGAGAAGGAAAATTAATCCGTTTGAAAAGAGGAATGTTTGTGGTGTCTCCCGATTTGAGTAAGCAGTTGTTATCGGTGGAATTAATTGCCAACCATATTCATGGTCCATCGTACGTCTCAATGGAAAGTGCTTTGCGTTATTACGGATTAATTCCTGAACAGGTACATACTGTTCGTTCGATGACAACCAGCCGTTCCCGGAAATATGAAAATCCTCTGGGCTATTTTGAATATACAACGGTGAGCAATGCATATTATCCGATTGGCATCAGGCTTCAAAACGTTGAAAATAAGTATGTTTTCTTAATGGCCACACCGGAAAAAGCTTTGTGTGACTTGATTACCGCCACACCGCAATTAAGAATTCAATCCTTGAAAGCTTTGAGAATCTATCTTGAGGATGACTTGCGTTTTGAAATGTCTATCCTGAAAAAGATGGATGGTGACATTATCAGGCAATGTATTGATACAGGGAAAAAGAAGGATGTACTAAAATTATTATTGAAATTGTTTCAATCATGAACATATTTGATCAGATGCTCTCGCGATACGAGATAAAAACCAATGTGCAAAAAAGAAATGCGACGTACGAGGTGATGCAGGAAATCACTCTCGCGGGATTGTATCGTGGTGGTTTCTTCGAAAAAGCAGCCTTTTATGGTGGTACTTGTTTAAGAATCTTTCATGATTTACCTCGTTTTTCAGAGGATATGGATTTCTCACTTGTTGAAAAAGACGCAAATTTTGATCTGGAAATATTCTTTCCCTCAATCATCAATGAATTTAAGTCCACAGGACTCGATGTTGTGATTATTCGGAAAGAAAAAAAGAAAGAGTCAAAAGTGGAATCCGCATTTTTGAAAGAAGACACAGCGATATATGATGTGAAATTCAAAACTGAGAAAGATATTAGAATTAAGATTGAAGTAGATATCGACCCGCCTCTAGGTTTTTCTACCGAACAAAAATTATCATTAATGCCATTTTCATTTATGACACGCTGTTTTACATTGCCCGACTTATATGCCGGGAAAATGCACGCGCTGTTGTTCCGTAATTGGAAGACTCGTGTAAAAGGACGTGACTGGTATGATTTTGAATGGTATATACGACACAATATCCCATTGGATTTTGCTCATTTACAGACCAGAGTCAGAGAGTTTAACGGAATGGATGTGGACAAAAAAATGTTTACTTCTATGCTGAAAGAACGGCTTGCTTCGAAAGATATCAATAATGTAAAGCGTGATGTGATTCCATTCATTAAAAACTCAAAGGAACTGGATATCTGGTCGAATGATTATTTTCTTCAGCTGGCAGAAAAAATTAAGTTCTCCTCTCTGCCATGCTCACCGCGCTGACGGCAAAGGAGACTCACACCATATTTGTTACAACCGTAACTGTTACAGCTGTTACAAAAATATATTATTCCTGGAAAATGCACCAACAGATTGCAAAATCTTGCCCGTAGCTAATGGTTGACGACTATAAAAAAAGCGAGTTACAACTTGTTGCTGTAACTCACTTCACTTGTGTTGCGGTATGGACGGGACTCGAACCCGCGACCCCCTGCGTGACAGGCAGGTATTCTAACCAACTGAACTACCACACCGTTTTTTCTTTTTGTGATCTTCATCCGGATCGGCGATCCTCCCGACACTTCGGGAAATTCAACCAACTGAACTATCACACTATTTGCAAATCGTTTCCGATAGCGAGTGCAAAGGTAAGCATAATTTCCAAATCTCAAAATAATTTACAGAGATTTTTCCAATATTTTTTAAGCTTATTCCGGACCCATCCCCTTGTACATGCTGACGTGGATGATGCATCACTTCTAACTCATCGGTTTACCTTTTTTATGCTTTTGGAAGTTTTATTCACCCTCCTTCAACCAGTGGTCGAACCAGCGGAAGAACTCACGCTGGAACAGGATGCCGTTCTGCGGCTTCGCGATCCAATGGTTCTCGTCGGGGAAGATAAGCATCCGCGACGGGATATCACGCAGCTGCGCGGCGTTGAACGCCATCATGCCCTGCGATGCCAGGATACGGTAATCTTTCTCGCCGTGGGTGATCATGATGGGGGTATCCCACCTCTCCACAAAGCGATGGGGTGAGTTCTCATAAGTACGCTGTGCCGTGAGATTGCTCTTGTCCCAGTAGGGGCCGCCCATATCCCAGTTTGCGAACCACATCTCCTCGGTCTCGAGGTACTGTGCCTCGAGGTTGAAGATGCCGGCGTGCGAGAGGAACGCCCTGAAGCGCTTGTCGTGATTGCCTGCAAGCCAGTAGACGGAGAAGCCGCCGTAGCTGGCTCCCGTACAGCCGAGACGGTTCTCATCGACAAAGGTCTCCTGCGATACCGCATCGATGGCGGAGAGGTAATCCTTCATGTTCTGTCCGCCATAGTCGCCGCTGATCTGCTCCAGCCACTCCTGTCCGAAGCCGGGCAGGCCGCGGCGGTTAGGGGCGACCACGATATAGCCATTGGCAGCCATCATCTGCAGGTTCCAGCGGTAGGACCAAAACTGGCTCACCATGCTCTGCGGTCCACCCTGGCAGTAGAGCAGCGCCGGATATTTCTTCGTCGGGTCGAAGTCGGGTGGATAGACTACCCAGGTTAGCATCTTCTTACCGTCGCTGGTGTCGATCCATCGCTCTTCCACCATGCCCATCTTCAGCTCAGCAAGCATCTCTTTGTTCTCCTGTGAAAGGTCCGTAGCCTCTCCAGTAGTGATATCAACTGAGTAGATCTCGGTAGGTTGTGAAAGCGACTGGCGCTTGGCGATCAACCTGCCATTGCCGAGGGCGACAGAGGTATAATCGTGCATCCCTTTGGTGACGGGCGTGATCTCTTTGGTAGTGATGTCAGCCTTGTAGAGCTGGGTGGTTCCCTGTACAGGTGCGACCATCCAGAGGGTCTTGTTATCGCTGTTCCAGACAAAAGCGTCTGTATTGTAATCGAAGTTTTCGGTGATATAGCTTTTCTCCCCGCTTGAGAGATCCATCACGAAGAGGCGGTTCTTGTCGGATTCGTATCCGTCTCTCTCCATGCTCTGCCAGGCGAGGTGGCGCCCGTCGGGCGAGAACTGCGGGTTGACATCGTACCCTTCCATTCCTTTGATCATATTACGTGTCTCACCGCTCTCCAGATCGTAGAAGTAGATATCTGAGTTGGTAGAGACGGAGTACGCTTTCCCGCTCTTCTTGCGGGAGGTGTAGGCGATGCTCTTACCGTCGGGACTCCATGCCAGCTGCTCCATGCCGCCGAAAGGTGCCAGGGGTGCTTCGTAGGGCTCTCCCTCAAGCAGGTCCTTGATATTTGTCAGCTTGTTCCCGCTCACATCGGCCACGAAGGGATGAGCCACGCTCTCGACCCAGTGATCCCAGTGCTTGTACATCAGGTCGTCCACCACACGTCCTGATGCTTTGGGCAGGTCGGGATACTGTTCACCGGGTTTCGTGATATTCTTCACGCTCTGGATAAAGAGCACCCTGCTGCCGTCGGGTGAGTAGGTGAAACCCTCGATACCCTCCTCCAGGTGGGAGACCTGCGTCATCCCTCCCCCATCGGGGTTGATGGTCCATATCTGCAGGATGTCGGTCTCGTTGCTCAGGAAAGCAATCTTCTTACCGTTGTCTATCCACTGCGGATTGCTCTCCTGCGTATTGGTGATGGTGAGCTGTTTCTTTTCCGTTCCGTCGCTCTTCATGATAAAAAGCTCGGAGTTTGTCTTGTTCTGAGAGATGCTGACGTAGGTGACCTGATAGAGGATATGCGTTTTGTCGGGCGACACCTCCACGCCCCCCACCCTGCCGAAGCTGTGAAGCAGCTCGGGGGTCATGATGCCATTCTCAATAACCGGATTCGCCCTGCCGATGATCTCACTCAGTTCTGTCTCTTTGTTTTCTGTTGACTGGTTACAGGATAGCATGCTGCCGGTGATAACAATTGCCATAAGTAGTGATTTGATTTGCATAGGACATATAATTTGGGATGAGAAAAATGAAAAGTGAAAAGTGAAAAATCAGAAATCAGAAATTAGAAGTAAGAAATTAGAAAGCTGAACGCTGACTGCTGACTGCTGAAAGCTTATAGCTGAAAGCTTATAGCTAACAGCTTATCACCCATCAATCATCCCATCTCTCATATGAATGGTGCGGTCGGTGATGGAGGCCAGCTGCTCGTCGTGGGTGACGATGACGAAGGTTTGATTCAGCTTGTCGCGCAGCTCAAAGAAGAGGTTGTGCAGCTCGATCTTATTGTCGGTATCGAGACTACCCGACGGTTCATCGGCAAAGACCACCAGCGGGTTGTTGATAAGCGCCCGGGCGACCGCCACTCGCTGCTTCTCCCCTCCCGACAACTCTGCCGGCTTGTGCTCCCTGCGCTCCGACAGTCCCATCATATCGAGCAGCTCTTTTGCCTTCTCCTCCGCTTCGGAGTGATTCACGTTGCCGATCAGCGCGGGGATCATCACGTTCTCCAGCGCGGTGAACTCGGGCAGCAGCTGATGAAACTGAAAGACGAACCCGATATGCTTGTTGCGGAAGTCGGAGAGCTTCTTCTCGCTCAGGAGACCCAGACCATTGTTATCGATATAGATCCTGCCTGAATCGGCCTTCTCCAGCGTACCCATAATCATCAGCAGGGTTGTTTTTCCCGCCCCGCTGGGACCGACGATAGAGACGATCTCTCCCTTACGTACCTCCAGATTGATCCCCTTCAGTACCTGAAGCGACCCGAAACTCTTTGTGATATTTTCCGCTTTAATCATCTGCTCTGTTGCCAAACATATTTTTAATGTGCGAAGATAAGAAAAAAGCTTTACATTTTACGCAATATTAACGGGTTAACGGTTGCAAAAAATGTGCTTCGAACGCTATATTTGCAGAAGAAAGTATTTGGACGGGACTAAACGGCTTGGAAGAATCCATTGTATGGCACAAGCCATCTCATGACGAAAACAAACGTTTCTCCTCAGCCGTCTGCCAAAGGTAAAGGGTTTCCCGTTCCCTGCCTGGCGTCTCTTTTTAACAGGAAGTGGTATAAAGTAAAGAAACGGGATTAATTACATATAATATGGATATGGATAACTTATACGATATGCGCCGTGAGTATGAAGCCGGTGAGCTTAATGAGAAAGATCTGACTTCAGACCCGCTGGAGATGTTCGGAAAATGGTTGGAGGAGGCTGTCACCACCGGTGTGCCGGAGCCCAACGCCATGACACTCGCTACCGCCACGACAGAGGGGAAACCATCGGCCAGGGTGGTGCTGCTGAAAGAGATGAACAGTGAGGGTTTCGTCTTCTTCACCAACTACCTGAGCCGCAAAGGGCGTGAGCTGCTGGTGAACCCGCATGCAGCGCTGGTGTTCGACTGGCATGAGATGGAGAGGCAGGTGCGGATAGAAGGGCGTGTGGAGAAGCTGACGGCCGGGGAGTCGGATGCCTACTTCAATTCCCGTCCCGAAAATGCGAAGATCGGAGCATGGACATCGCCACAAAGTAAGATAGTGAGGGACCGCAGCGAACTGGATGAATTACAGAAAGAGGCGGAACAGAGATTTGCACACAAACCAATATACCGTCCCGATCACTGGGGCGGCTTCCTGATAAGACCGACAGTGGTGGAGTTCTGGCAGGGACGACCCGACCGGCTGCACGACCGCATTGCCTGTTACAAGACAGAAGAGGGGTGGAGCATGCACCGCCTTGCTCCATAAACACTATTTCCCGGGAATAATTTTATTTTTTGCCACAGTGGCGACAAACTCCTTAAGGTAAAAAGGTTCGAAATAGGCACTGTCCACGAATCGCTTTTCGGCAAACGCTTGCTCTGCCAGCGTGATCATCCCCGATGCCAGCGGATGGATATCTTCAAGAAAAGCCGCGTTGGGATGAGTGAGCACAGCACGGCACTTCTCCGCACCATTACCGAAAAAGAGCACCTTCTGCTTCTCCAGCAGATCGGGATAACTATCCCCATCCACGATATCGGCCGCCGTGGGGCGTACGGTATGCAGCGCCTTATCGAAGAAAGTAGCGTAGACCTCCATCCTGCGTGCATCGATCATGGGACAAAGCAGCTCATCCTCTCCCACCCTTGCTGCTGTCATTGACGCCATGATCAGTGATGTGGGCAGGGCGATCATCGGTATACCCAGCCCGTAACTCAGCCCTTTCGCTTCCGAGACGCCGATACGGAGACCGGTATAGGAGCCGGGACCGCTGCTTACTGCAATGGCATCGAGGGTGAGACTGTTGGCTCTTACATAAGTCATGATCTCATGGACAAACTGACCCAGAAGAGTGGCGTGGGACTGCCCCCGGAAATCCTCCCTGTTCAGGATGATCTCTCCGTCGCGTGAAAGCGTACAGGAGCATACAGGCGTGGCTGTTTCAATGGAGAGTAGGGTACACATGTAATTTTATTTGAGCTTGCAAAGATAGAACATTTTTTCGTTGATTGCCGGGGATGAGTGGCTCATTTATCACAGTTCACATAAAACCAAAAAAACTGCATCTTGTGGATGCAGTTTTTTTCTATACCTATTAGGTTTTCATTAATACCTGTTACTGTCACGATTGCCATAACCACCACCACCGCCACCGCGGTTGTTGTTTCTTGGGCGATCGCCTTCAGTACGAGGACGAGCTACGGATACGGACAATGTACGTCCGTCGTATTCGGCATCGTTGAGTTCTTCAATGGCATGCTGTCCTTCTTCGTCGTTGGACATTTCTACAAAACCATAGCCTTTAGAGCGATGGCTGTCACGGTCAGTAATAATCTTGGCTGAGGATACTTCACCATACTCCTCAAAAAGTTCTTTTAAATCGGCGTCAGTAATCTGATAACTTAAGCCAGCTACAAAAATGTTCATGTAAAATAATTAAAATAAATAAAAAAATAAATTATGCAGAAGTGATTAAACGAGAGAGGTTAATAAATAACTTAACATATGGTGTGAAGTAACTAAATAACGGCCCGCAAAAATTACTTTTGCCCGACAAAGATAGGCATAAAATAATTGTGACAAAACATTTTGCTCTTTATTTTGCAAAATAATTGAAAAAAATGGGGGAAAAGTACCTTTTTCCCCAATAAACTGGATATTTCATCCGCTTTTTTGATATTTCTTCCTGTGACTGAGTAACATGTACACTCTATATTATCTCTCCGAATAATCATTTCATTGATTTACCATATCATCGCAACATCGGTACGTCAAAACCTCGAAACATTATCGCATTATCGCATTAGCAAATTTCTACATCATCAAATCATTGAATCACCACATCATCACATCAGCACATCAGCATATCAGCACATCAGCCAATCACCACATCAGCACATCAGCCAATCAGCCAATCAGCACATCAGCATATCACCACATCAGCCAATCACCACATCAGCACATCACCACATCAGCACATTAGCATATTAGCACATTAGCCTATTAGCATATTAGCCTATTAGCAAATTAGCCTATTAGCAAATTAATTTATTCCGTTTCTCTTTAGCAGCGCCTCAATGGAG
>JAENWZ010000189.1 GCA_016649795.1 Proteiniphilum sp.
AGCAACCCTCAGAGGAGATTACTGTAACCATTGATGGTGCAATAAATGAATGGGAGAAGGTGAAACCTACCTATGAAACCCCTCGAGGCAATACGCTACACCGCAATCATCCGGGGTGGCGCGGAATACAACTTACCAATACAACCGGACGGAATGATTTTGTATCAACACGAGTGGCTCGTGACAAGGATAATCTCTATTTTCTTATAGAAACAGCGGAGGTGATCAGCTCATCATCAGATCCTGGATGGATGTGGCTCTTCATCGATACAGACCGTAACAGGGAAACAGGATGGGAAGGATACGATTTTTTGCTCAACAGAACAAGCCCCTCCGCAACAATGATCACAGTTGAAAGCAACAACGGAGGATGGAACTGGGAAAAATGCGGAGATGCATCTTATAAAGTATCAGGGAAACAGATGGAGATAAAGATTCCACGGTCCGTTCTAACCCTGGAAAATAAAAAGCTCAATTTCGAATTTAAGTGGGCGGACAACATTCAGGAAGCAGGAGAGATCATGGATTTCTATCTTTCAGGTGATGTTGCTCCTGCAGGAAGATTCAATTATATTTATATGGAGAAAAAATGAAAGCTAATTATCGATGGCGAATAAACACAAACAATCTGAAAACAACATAGATTTATTAATCATAAACCAATTTAATGTGAAACAACAAAAAACACTTTTCTTTCTCTTTATTTTGTCGGGGTTGTTCCTCCTCTCTTCATGTGAGAAAGAGGTACCTGTAGAAAAAATATTCCTGAATATTGAAATTACAAAACCACCCGAGAGAACCACATTCCAACTTGGAGAAACACCCGTTTTTTCCGGAATGGAAGTTTCGGAAGTCTATACTGACAGCACAAAAAAACCAAATACAAATTTTGATATAATCTGGTCGGCAGATATATTCAAAAGAGGAACAACTGAGGCTACTGTCTCTGCACGAGGACGCAGTGTCAAATTTACTATCACCTTTGAGGGCGATTTGATTGATACCGGGCTGCCAGTCGTCTATTTAGAGACTGAAAACCAGGCACCGGTCGATTCAAAAGAGAATTATGTTCGGACCACCATGGTGATCAAAGATAAGGGAGAGATAATCGCTGAAAAGAGTCTGAGAATGAAAGGCCGTGGAAATGCAACCTGGACCTATCCTAAAAAACCGTACAAACTCAAACTGGATGAGAAAGCAACCATTCTGGGAATGGAAGAGGCAAAAGATTGGGTTTTATTGTCAAACTATACCGATAAAACATTGTTGCGCGTAGGTATCTCACTTGAGCTCAGCAGACTGATGAATTTCCCCTGGACTTCTGATGATCGTTTTGTTGAAGTGGTACTCAACGGTGAGTATCTCGGTAATTACCAGCTTGTGGAGCCCATAGAACAGGGAAGTAACCGCGTGGATATTCCCGGCAGTGGCTACCTGTTTGAAAAAGACGGTTATTACCAGCTCGAAACAAACTACTTCGTTACCACTATGGGATATGGTTACTCCTTTAAAAATCCTGACCCGGAAGATGATCTGACTACGCTACAATGGGAATATATAAAGAACTATATGGATGCGTTTGAAGCTGTGCTCACATCAGCTACGTTCAATAACCCGGAGAATGGTTATGCTCGTTTTATTGATGTTCCAAGTTTTGTTCGATGGTTTCTTTTCCAGAACATTTTGGCTAACATGGATACCAACCTTTATATGATTAAGAGCGATATGGGAGACTCAAAGGTCGAGATGTGGCCTGTTTGGGATTTTGAGTGGTCTATCGGTATTGGATGGTATGAGGGTGCCAGACCCAGACCTGCCAATTATTATGTATGGAACTCAAATGCTTTCTATTACGATAAGCTTTTGCAGGATCCGGTATTTAAAACACAAATCAGGGAATTATGGCAATCCATATCCGTCACTGATCAAATTCTGAGTTATATAGATGAAACCACCACACTGCTTGAAAAATCCGTAGAGCTCAATTTTAAACGATGGGATATCATGAATCAGCGAGTGAGTGTGGGAGGTATACCAATGGGTTCATATGAAAAAGAGGTGGAATGTGACCGTCAGTTCTTCATCAATCACATCAACTGGCTGAATGAGGAGATATCGAAATACTAAATCGTGCTTCATAAGACCATCTGTGGTGCTGAACGACAGCTGAACATTACTAAAGATAATTGATAAGACCATTATAAAATGATTAACAGATGAGAGATACAACGTAAAACAGCCAACATGAAAAAAATAGTAAATTATTTATTGCTCTTCTCGTATTTTACTGCTGCCGTTTTGAACGTTGATGCCCAAAACAAAAACAGAACTGATCAGGTACAAATTACAGATAAACTAACCTCTGCACCTTACGGATCGATAAAGATAGAGGGTTATGTGGGTGAAAAACTAAATCTCTGTATCGATAACAGGGTGATGGCGCAAGACATCGATCGGCTCATCACTCCTTTCCGGGTCAGAAATGATGAGTTCTGGGGTTTCCGCAGTGAATTTTGGGGTAAATGGTTTACTTCTGCCATGCTCGGCTACGGTTATGCCCCCACAAAACAGCATCGTCTGGTGATTGACAAAGCTGTGAATGAACTTATGCAGACACAATCACCTGATGGATATATAGGAACCTACCCTGAAGAACATCATCTGAAAGATTGGGATATATGGGGACGGAAATATGTGCTGTTGGGCCTATTGGCCTATTACGATCAGACAGGAGATACGGAAATACTCAGAACGGCAGAGCAGGTTGCCGATCATCTGATACTGGAAGCAGGGCCAGAAAGCGGTATTAACCTGGCCGAAACGGGGTGGATAGGATGGAAAGGCCTTGCATCGAGCTCCGTGCTGGAACCCATTGCACTCCTGTATCAAAAAACAGGGAAGAAAAAATACCTCGATTTTGCCCAACATATTATCCGTCTCTGGGACAGACCCAATAAACTAACTCCTACAGGTATCAGGCTCGTCCAGGAGGCACTTAACCAAACACCACTATGGGAAATGAGCGGAGCACCCAAAGCATATGAGATGATGTCCTGTTTTGAAGGATTATGTGAAATGTACCGCATCACGGGCAACGGGGATTATCTCGATGCCTCTCATTCACTGATAAGCTCCATCATTCGTGATGAGATTATGCTGGTGGGATCCGGTTCGTTGGCTGAAATATGGTGCAACGGCAAAATGCGCCAGAGCAACCCGATGTATCAGGGATTGGAGACATGCGTGACGGTTACCTGGATGAAATTTCTACACCAGATGTTACGTCTGACAGGTGACAGCAAGTATGCCGATCAGCTGGAGATAAGCCTTTATAACGCCTTGATGGCCTCTCAGACACCTCAGGGTGAGTGGTGGTCCTATTACACCGGTTTAATGGGTGAGCGTGTTCCAAGTCACCTTCAGTTCGCGGATGTAGTGATGAGCTGCTGTGTGGCCAACGGCCCCAGAGCGATGCTGTTAACCCCTTCCTGGGCAGTGATGTCCTCCTCCGATGGCATTGCCGTCAATTTATATGCACCCCTGAAAGCCGGTCTGAAAACACCGCGCAAACAGTCGTTCTCTCTGAACATGGTGACCGGCTATCCAACAGATGGAGAGGTCGTGGCCACGGTAGCCATTTCAAAAAAAGAGCGCTTTACCATTAACCTTCGCATACCTGCTTGGAGCAGAGAGACGATGATCAAAATTAACGGGAAGATATGCAAAGAGAAAGTGGTTCCCGGCTCTTATGCGAGACTAGACAGAGAATGGTCGGATCAGGATCGTATAGAGCTCTTTTTCGACATGACCAGCCACATTGTAGATGCACCCTCAGGTGTTCCGGATGCAGCTATTCAACGGGGGCCGGTAGTACTGGCTTTTGATTCACGGCTGGTTCCTTTCCGGCACGGGGTTGACAAACCGCCGATGTATCGGTACAAATTTCTAAACAACGGGGATAACACAGTTGATGTGACTCTTGTCACGCAACCAACGGTAAAAGAGATATGGATGACTTTTCAGGTTCCTGTCGTTGACGAGGCGGGCAATCGTCACGAGCTGCCCATGTGCGATTATGCCTCCGCAGGGAACAGCTGGCAGGAGGGGAATCTGTTCAGGGTGTGGATCCCTCAGCCATTTGACTTTCGCCATCTCTACATCAATAATTTAGGATGGTCTGTCAACGTAACAGACAATGCCCCCCGCCCTACTATTCCGGAAATATATAAGAAATAAAGAATAAACAATGAAAATGAGAACGAATCGCAGGAACTTCTTCAAAACAGTTGGTATCGCAACAGCGGGTCTGGCAACAGGATTGCACTCCGATTTGCTGGGAATGTCACTTGTTACTGATCAGAAAAAAAAGAGCAAACCGCTCCCCTGGAATGAATGAAGACACAGATGCTCAATCCAACAACATTAAAAAGGTTAAGCCTGTTGATCACGGAGAGGCCCTGATCAATCCGGGAATGGGTTGGGTCACCTATTTCTACTCAAATCTTTTTCAAAATTACGGATCAAAGCTTGAACCATCTGATTCTGTACGCTATTTCCCGGGGATGAACACCGTTTTCCTTCGCATTCCCTGGGCTTTTATTGAGCCGGAAGAGAACAGATTTGTATGGGAGATACTGGATACACCCGCGCAGCGTTGGGTGGATAACGGAGGCAAGGTAGCACTATGTATCACGGCGACTGAAAACTGGATGGGTTCAGGAACACCCCGGTGGGTTTTCGAGGCAGGTGCAGAAAGCTATGAAGTGGATGGGTATCTGGAACCCAATTACGACGAT
>JAENWZ010000004.1 GCA_016649795.1 Proteiniphilum sp.
AGCTGTTGCTGTGGCCCATCATAAGGATGATTCGATTGAGACGGTCTTGCTGAATCTTATACGTGGTACAGGCATCAGAGGATTGACAGGCATATCACCAAGAAAACAGAGAGTGGTTCGTCCCCTATTGTGTGTCACACGTGCTGAGATAGAGGCATACATCACGGAAAGAGGTATACCGCATGTGTTCGACAGCAGTAACGATGATGATCTCTTTGTGCGCAATTCACTCAGACTGAATATTATCCCCGGGCTTGAAGCGCTGAATCCGGCGGTAAAGGAGGCTATTCACCGAACTTCACAAAATCTCACCAATGCAGAAAAGGTATACAGCACAGCCATCAAAGAGATGATCGAATATGTTGTAAAGGATGATCAGATAGATATCCGAAAGCTTCGCGAAACGACATCACCGCAATCTGTCTTATACGAGATCCTGTCACCCCTCGGTTTCGGACCTTCTACAATAGAGGATGCGTTCGAGAGCATAGATGCTACTCCTGGTAAAGTGTTCTTTTCTGAACATTACCGGCTGATCAAAGACCGTGAATACTTCATCATCGACAGAACAGCAGATAAGGGTGAAGCAGAGAGCTCCTGTTGGATAGGTTTGGAAACAAAAGAGATTTCATCGCCCCTTCATCTGATATTCCGCGCAACACAAGTGCCGGTAGAGATAAACAAAAACAGCCGCTGTCTCAACGCCGATTACGATCTGCTTAAGTTTCCGCTCGAACTGCGCAGATGGCGTGAAGGGGATTGGTTTATCCCTTTTGGGATGAAAGGCAGGAAGAAGCTAAGCGATTATTTCACCGATCGCAAGTTCAGCCTGAAGGATAAAGAAAATGCATGGTTGCTGCTCTCGGGCGAAGATATCATATGGATTGTAGGTCATCGATCCGACAACCGATTCAAGGTTACGGATAAAACAGAGAGGCTATTCATTGTTGAATATAGTAGTGAAGAATAATTTTTCCCATTATTTTCGAAATTTCCCCAATTTTCATGCAACGTTTTATACAATTTTGCATCTTATTAATAGAACCCAAACCGTGAATTAGTTGTTATAAATCGAAAAGAAAGAAGGATTGTAACGGAACCAGCGTGTCGAAGCGACGCAGAGCTAGCAAAACATGGGGATAGTTAGCACAAAGAAGCCGATGATGTGAGTCCGTTTCATAAACCTTAAAGAAAATAAATAAATATATTATCTTATGAAAAATAGTAGAATCAAAGACATTATGATGCTGGGGGCTTTTGCCGGTTTTGCATATTACATTTCCCGTTATTATCGTCAGAAAAAACAAAAAGATAGAGAATTACGTGAAACCCTTCACTTCCAGCTGTTTTAATTTCTCCGAAAACCAATCAACATATTTCGTGGTCGGCTGTTTTCGTGCCGGTATTTTTTATACCTTTGCGCACTGAAAACAGCTGAACGCTCATATTTATGCTCACACTCAAAGTAATCAACCAGGATACTGAAGAGGTGGTACGCCGCCTGTCGAAAAAGCATTTCGATGCAAGAGAGATTATTGATCAGATCATCGCTGCAGATGGTCTGCGCCGCACTACACAGACGACGCTCGACAATGTTCTGGGAGAGATCAACACGCTCTCTAAATCGATCGGTGCCCTCATGAAAGAGGGGAAGAAGGAGGATGCTGTAGCTGCCCGTGAGAAGGTGGGAGCGCTGAAGGAATCATCGCGCCAACTGGATGAAACATTGAAAGAGGTCGAGGAAAAGATACAGCTTCTGTTGGTGAATATCCCCAACCTCCCGCACGAGTCGGTCCCTGAAGGCAAAGGGGCTGATGATAATCTGATTGAACGGAGTGGGGGAGAATTACCATCATTACCGCAGAATGCCCTTCCGCACTGGGAGCTGGCAAAGAAATATGATCTGATCGACTTCGAACTGGGTGTAAAAATTGCCGGTGCAGGTTTTCCGGTGTATAAAGGTAAAGGAGCACGTTTACAGCGCTCACTGATCAATTTCTTTCTTGATTGTGCACGCGATGCCGGATTTATGGAAGTGCAGCCACCCTATGTGGTGAACAGTGATTCGGGATTCGGTACAGGACAGTTGCCCGATAAAGAGGGGCAGATGTATCATGTGGGTGTGGATGACCTCTATCTGATCCCCACCGCTGAAGTGCCGGTGACCAACATGTACCGTGATGTGATTGTAGATGAGAAAGAGCTGCCCATTAAGAATACGGCCTATTCCGCCTGCTTCCGCCGTGAAGCGGGCTCTTACGGTAAGGATGTGCGCGGGCTGAACCGCTTGCATCAGTTCGATAAAGTGGAGATTGTATGTATAGAGAAGCCGGAAGATTCCTATGAACGACTAGATGAAATGGTTCGTTATGTGCAGACTCTGGTGGAAAAGCTGGCGCTTCCCTGGCGCATTCTTCGTCTTTGCGGCGGTGATTTGAGTTTTACTTCGGCACTGACATTCGATTTTGAGGTCTATTCTGCTGCTCAGAAGCGATGGCTGGAGGTGAGCTCTGTCTCCAACTTCGAAAGTTATCAGGCGAACCGCCTTAAATGCCGTTACCGCGATGGCGATCGCAAAACGCAGCTCTGCCATACACTCAACGGCAGTGCGCTTGCCCTACCACGCATTATGGCAGCATTGCTTGAGAACAACCAGACACCTGAAGGTATTCGTATTCCTGCACTGTTGGTGCCTTATTGCGGCTTTGAAATAATCGATTAGATCACTCTCTTAACAACATCTTCAACATCTGAAGCGTAGCCAGGTTAGCCGTACGATCTATATTTTCCGCACGGCTGCGACCTACCTGATACCTCTGAGTAAGTAACTCACCCTTACAAAAGGTACTGATCCAAACCGTGCCTACCGGTTTATCTTTTGTTCCGCCATCAGGACCCATAATACCAGAGACGGCAATACTACAGTCTGTTCTCATCTTTCCGGCTATGCTCACAGCCATCTGTCTCACCACCTCACTGCTCACCACACCATAGGTCATGATTGTTTTCCCATTAACTTCCAGCAGTTCTTCCTTTATCCGGTTGTCATAGGAGACAATGCTCCCCACAAAATAATCAGATGCGCCGGGAACAACCGTTATCCTGTGTGCTATATATCCTCCTGTGCAACTTTCGGCTGTGGCGATAGTGTACTTTTTTTTGCGCAGTTTCTCTCCCAGCAGTTCTTCCGGTGCTTTTTCACTTTTGGCGACAAAATGATCCCCGAGCATCTGTTTCAATTTCCGGCTCTGTAGCTTCATCTCCTCACTGTTCTCTTCGCCCCACACCGATAAACGCAATCTGATATATCCGAAAGAGGGGAGATAAGCCAGCGAAAATCCTGCAGGAAGCTGATTCTCATATTCCGCAAGTAGCGTAGCCAGGCCCGACTCAGTGATTCCGGCTACCAGGTAGAAGCGGCATAAATATTCATTCATCATAAATTGTTCCAGCAAACAGGGAATAATATCGTCGGTCATGGCCGTTTTCATCTCGTAAGGGACACCGGGCATGGAGACCAGTACCTTCTCCTCTTTCACGAACCAGAGGATGGGAGCGGTACCTGCCCTGTTCTGTATAACCCTGGCATTCACTGGTACATATGCCTGATTGCGTGTCAATTGATTCAGTTGAACTTTTCGTTTTAAAAAGATCGATTCGATATTCAGCAGCATCTCCTTGTCGAATTCCAATGACATGTTGAAGTAGTGACAAAGTGTATCTTTTGTAATATCATCGTTGGTAGGACCCACACCGCCTGTAAGGAGCAAAATGTCAGCCCGCTCAAAGCCATGATCCAGCGCCCTGATGATCTCGTCCGACTGATCACCCACGGTTGTGATAGCAGCTATCTCGAACCCGCGTTGTGTCAGTTCGCGTGCCATCCAGGCAGCGTTTGTGTCGGCGATCTGCCCGATAAGAATCTCATCACCTATTGTAATTATCTCTGTCCTCATTCCGGTACTTCTTTAGATAAAGATTGCAAATAAAGGGATAATCTTCCTTAATCAGCTTTATTTGTATACTGAAATGAGGTTAATTTTCCAAAAAAACATATCTTTGAACCGAAAAAAAAGAGAGATGAGTGGACAACAGAAAAAATTCGGTACTCCTGCGGTTTTCTTTACTGCGATTGCGACGCTCTTCGGAGCGATACTCTTCCTGCGTTTTGGTTACGCGGTAGGAACCGTCGGCCTTTGGGGTCTTTTTGTTCTGATCATCATCGGTAACATGGTTACCATCCCCACGGCACTGGCCATTTCGGAACTGGCCACCAACAAACGAGTAGAAGGTGGTGGAGAATATTTTATTATCTCCCGCTCATTCGGCCTTAACATTGGCGGTACACTCGGCATCATGCTCTATCTGTCGCAAACTATCAGCGTTGCTTTTTATATCATCGCCTTTACGGAGGCATTCGGTTTCTTCTTCAATTATATGGCTATCAATTATGATATTGATTTACCGCGGCAGGCAGTGAGTGTGCCGGTAATGCTTCTTTTATCGGCCCTGGTCATTTTCAAGGGAGCCAATATGGGATTGAAAGCGTTGTATGTGGTTGTGGGGGTGCTTATACTCTCAGTTATCCTTTTTTTCCTCGGCAAGCCGGTAGAAGGGAATGATGCCACCTATTTTGCATCCAATGCTAAATGGATGAACAGTAATCAGCTGTTTATCGTTTTTGCCATCATATTCCCCGCCTTTACCGGGATGACGGCCGGTGTCGGTCTGTCGGGCGATTTGAAAAATCCCGGCAAATCGATCCCGTTAGGTACCATTGCGGGGACACTGACCAGCTTTGTGCTCTATTTCTTTCTCGCATATAAGTTAGCCATCTCTGCCTCTAGCGGCCAGCTGTCTGACAATCAGCTAATCATGGCTGATATTGCACTGTATGGCTCTGTTATCGTACCCCTGGGATTGGCAGCATCCACCTTCTCGTCGGCGTTAGGATCAGTAATGGTTGGCCCGCGTACGCTGCAAGCTATCGCACTGGATAGTTCCATCCCCATACAATCGGCCAACAGATGGCTCAGCAGGACACGGGACAAAGATAACGAGCCGATGAACGCATCCATCATCACCTGTCTGATCGCACTGATTTTCGTCGCTATTGGCGGGGTGGATGTTGTAGCGCAAATAATCACCATGTTCTTCCTTGTAACCTACGGAACATTGTGTCTGATCTCCTTCCTTAATCATTTCGGATCGTCACCATCTTACCGTCCATCATTTAAATCGAAATGGTATATCTCGCTACTCGGGTTTTTGGCAGCCGTGTGGATAATGTTCCAGATTAGCCTGGTATACACACTGATAGCGTTCGTTACAATGACCCTTCTTTATCTATACATGGATCATTATCACAGCAGGCGTAAAGGGTTTGCCGCTCTGTTCGCCAACACACTGTTAAAGATCAACAGAGATCTGCAGATCTACCTGCAAAAGAAAAGAACCGGTGTGGCAATAAAACAGGAATGGAGACCGAGTGCCATCTGCATTTCAAGAAACACCTTTAAACGGAATAACGCGCTGAAGCTACTGGATTGGATCTCCTATAAATACGGTTTTGGCACATACCTGCATCTTATCGACGGTTATTTCTCGAAAGAAACCTGTATTCAGGCTGACCAGGAACTGAAACGGCTGGTCACGAACCTCGACACATCGAGCCATGTCTACATCGATACAATCATCTCACCCTCCACCACCTCAGCCATCGCTCAATCTATTCAGATACCGGGCATTGCGGGGATGGAGAACAACATGGTGATTTTCGAGTTCGATAAAAGTGAACGGCAGGATCTGCATGATATCATCGATAATTTCAAGATGGTGGATGCAGGCGGATTTGATGTCTGCATACTCGCATCGAGCAGAAAGCCTGTAAGGTATAAAAGCGGCATCCATATCTGGGCAAGAAGCTTTGACACTGAAAACGCCAACTTGATGATCCTGCTTGGGTTCATCATCCTCGGGCATCCGGAATGGAAAAATGCCAATATAAAGCTTTTTAATGTATGCAGAGAGGAAGAGGCAGCATCTGTCCGGAAACGTATGAACGATCTTGTGGAGACAGGACGGCTGCCCATCACACCCAGTAACGTGGAGGTTATTATCCGGGATGAAAACAGGACAATCAAGGAGACCATCTGCGAGCATTCGCAGGATGCCGGACTCACCATGATCGGGTTTAATGATAAATGCTTTAAAAACGGCGACACTGAGCTTTTTGATGGTTATGACGACATAGGGGACATTCTCTTTGTCCATTCCAACGGGGTAAAGGAGATTGAGTAGCAATCAATATGTAAAAAAGAATGCTATATATTTTTTTATTTTGAAGGATTGTGCTATCTTTGCCCTCCGAAAATTGAGGTAAAGAAACATTTTGATTTAATGAAACGTGCATGATAATCATTCCATTCATTAAAATTATTTCCGCAAGGTTCATACAACAGGAAGAAATAAATATAATAATAATATGAAAAAAGAAATTCATCCCAACAATTACCGACCGGTAGTTTTCAAAGATATGTCGAACGAAGAGATCTTCATTTCACGTTCTACCATCAATGCAAAGGAAACTATTGAAATAGATGGTATTACTTACCCGTTGGTGAAGCTTGAGATCACCAGCGCATCACATCCCTTCTACACCGGAAAACAGAAACTGGTGGATACTGCAGGGCGTGTGGATAAGTTTATGAGCCGTTACGGAGACCGTAACAAGAAAAAATAAAACCCAACAGGGAATAGAAACAAAAAACGGCGATCCTAGCAGGTCACCGTTTTTTTTGTTTCTAATAGTTACTTAATCTGGATCTGGGAATATAATAAAATAGAATCTGATATTGTCCCTGAAAAGTCGTTAAAAATTATTTGCAGATAGCTTATAGCGTCAATAGAGTGTGTATTTATCACAATTTTGTCTATTTTTGTCACTATTAATGTTTTTGTAAAATGTGAACGGATGAAACGACATTATTATTTAATATTACTTTCACTCTTATTACTGTTATCTCTTCCTGCACCTGCCCGGGTGCAATTAAGCGATAGTGCAAAAATAAGTCTTCTTACCGCATCTCCCTGGAGTGGAGCTGTATATGCCCTGTTTGGGCACACAGCCATACATGTGCAGGACGATTCAACAGGGGTAGATGCGGTGTACAATTACGGTTTCTTTGACCCTTCCCAGCCCCATTTCATCTATAATTTTGTCAGGGGGAAAACAGATTATATACTGGGAGTAACTTCGTTTAAGGATTTTCTGTTTGAATATGAACAGAAGGGACAGCAGGTGATTGAGCAGGTGATAGATCTCTCATTTGTTGAAAAACAACAGTTGTATGATGCACTCTTTATGAATGCATTACCTGAGAACAGAGGTTATAGGTACAACTATCTCTATGATAATTGTTCCACACGCCCCCGTGATATGATTGAAAAATATGTCAATGGGTTCATTCAATATCCGCCCACATCTCAGGAACAATCCTATCGAGATCTGTTGCATGAGTGTCTTGCCGGTTATCCCTGGGTCAGTTTTGGAATAGACCTGTTGATTGGCACTGAAGCAGAAAGAACCATTGATGTAAGAGAAAAAATGTTTCTCCCTTCCTACTTGATGGACTCTTTTGACGGCGCAATCATACAGAAAAATGATACCTTGAGCTATTCCCTTGTGCAAAACAATTCTGTTATTCTAAATCATGATAATGAGAGAAATAGAGTAGGTAGACAGGGACTGTTTACACCGATACTAGTGGCGTTCGTATTGCTGATTATCTCTATTTTAGTCAGTTTGCTGCAAATTATCAAACTCAATGTCTCTAAGCTTCCAAAAAGATATGATACCATTCTTTTCGCAACTGCAGGAGTAGGAGGTTTTATCATTTTCTTTCTGATGTACTTCTCCGAACATCCAGCAACCAACCCTAACTGGAATTTTGTCTGGTTGAATCTCTTTGCCCTTATCGCAGCTGTTTTATTTTGGGTGAAATCGGCAAATAGAGTCGTTTATTTCTATCATTTTATTAACTTTGTACTCTTAACGCTTTTCCTTCTGTTGTGGTGGTTGATACCGCAACAATTGCCGGTAGCAACGATTCCATTTTCAATGAGTTTGTGGCTCAGATCGGCTTCAAACCTGTTTGTTTTGAGAAAAAAGAATTTAACAAACAAACGGTTTGCATCAAGTAGGTATATGAAAGCGGGATGGGGACAATAAATCGGCAAATGACTGTTATAAACGCATGATCAAAATACTATCTTCTTTAGTTGCTCTCTTTTCAATCACTGCGCTCTATGCGCAAAGCCCTTCAGGAGAAGTACCTAAACTGGTTGTAGGCATCACTATCGACCAGCTGCGGGGCGATTATCTGGAGATGTTCAGGCATACGTTTGGTAACAAGGGTTTTAACAGGTTGTTGAACAGTGGTCTCGTTTACAGTAATGTAACATACAACTTCCCCAATCTCGATAAAGCATCCACGATCGCCACCATTTATACCGGTGCCAATCCCTCATACCATGGTATCACTGCCGAGAAAAAATATGCACCTGAGTCGGACAGTGAGATATCCTCTTTTTTGGACAACAAATACCTGGGTAATTTCACCAACGCCAAACTGTCACCACTGCCCATCAGGGTCTCTACCATTGCAGATGAGTTGAAAGTTGCATCAGGCGGCCAATCGGATATCTTTGCTTTTGCTCCCGATGCGTCACAGGCACTGGCCTCCGGCGGACATGCAGCCAGCGGTGCCTATTGGATAGAGGATTACTCCGGAAAATGGGCTACAACCACCTTCTACAGAAACAAACAGCCGGCTGTTGATCAGCAAAACCGAAGCACGGAGTCGCTCAGCTACACCATTGGCAGCATCACATGGCGTCCGGCGATTGAAATAGAACGATACAATGCCTTCCCCTATACCAGGAACAGGGACAAATTTCAGCACTATTTTGGTGTAGACAAAAAGGACAATATCCGGCTGTTCAAGCAATCACCCTACGTGAATAGTGAAGTGAACAATATGGCAATCAAGGTTCTCGAATCCAGCTCTTTGGGTAAACGTATGAATCCCGATTATCTGGCGGTCACCTTCTATGCCGGCAACTACGAGAACGCGCTCGATAAAAATTACTCCATTGAGATTCAGGATACATACTATCGTCTCGATCAGGAGTTAGGACGTTTGCTGGATGCAATAGAAACATCGGTAGGTCTCAAAAACACATTAATTTTCATCGTTTCTACCGGTTATTTCAACGAACAGGAGATCCTTCCGGAGGGAGTGGTTACATCCGGGGGCGATTTTCATCCCGACAGGAGCCAGGCACTGCTCAATATGTATCTCATGGCGCTCTACGGCAGAGAACAGTGGATCAAAAAATATTACAACCGACAATTCTTTTTCGACAAGAAATTACTGGAAGACAAGAAGATAAACCTGATTGAGTTCCAGCAAAGTGCGGCTGAATTTCTGGTACAATCGGCAGGTGTACATGATGTGATCACCTCTCATCAGATGTTACATGGCGCATATAATGAGAATGTGCAGTTTTACCGAAACGGTTACTTTAAAGGTATTACAGGCGATCTGTTTCTAGAGTTGCAGCCCGGGTGGCGGGTTGTTGAGCCTCAATCGTCTGAACAGCAGAGGGTACGCAACAATGCTGTTATCTCTCCGGTAATTTTTTTCGGGAGTGACATTAAACCACAGAAGATTTATCGCACCATAGAGGCCACAGAAATTGCGCCCAGTGTGTCATACCGGCTACGTATACGTGCCCCCAACGCTGCAAAAGGGGAAATTCTGAAAGAACTCTATTAAATTTTTGTAAACAGATTATAAAAACAGGAGGATTGGGCAGGCAGGAAACAAATGCCGGCACTTACTCGCAACAAAAAACTATGGGACTCAACGATATTATATCTAAAATATTTGGCAGCAAGGCGCAACGCGACCTGAACGAAGTAAACCCGTTCGTGAAAAGAATAAAGGAAGCCTACGTCGGAATTGAACAGCTCTCTAATGATGAGCTTCGAAATAAAACAAAAGAGCTGGAAAAGCGCATTCAGGATTATGTGGCTGAGGAGAGATCCAGTATAGAGTCACTGAAAGCCGGAATGGAGCAGATTGATCTCGATGAACGTGAAGCCATCTGGAATCAGGTTGATAAGCTGGAGAAAGAAATCACGGAAAAATATGATGAAGTGCTGGACGAGGTTCTACCTGAAGCATTTTCTATTATGAAAGATACGGCGCGTCGTTTTACGGAGAACAGTGAGATTGTGGTTACAGCCACTGATTTCGATCGTGATCTGGCCGCTTCGCATGATTTTGTGCGCATTGAAGGAGATAAAGCCATCTACCTGAATCATTGGAATGCGGGGGGTAACGAGATCATCTGGGATATGATTCATTACGATGTGCAGTTGTTCGGCGGTGTGGTGCTGCATCAGGGAAAAATTGCCGAGATGGCTACAGGTGAAGGAAAAACACTTGTGGCGACACTTCCGGTATTCCTGAATGCACTCACACATCAGGGAGTGCATCTGGTTACGGTGAACGATTATCTGTCGAAACGTGACTCGGAATGGATGGGACCGATGTACATGTTCCATGGTTTGTCGGTAGACTGTATCGATAAGCATGAACCCAACTCCGATGCACGCCGCAAAGCATATGAGTCGGATATCACCTTCGGAACGAACAACGAGTTTGGTTTTGACTACCTGCGTGATAACATGGCTGTTTCACCCAAGGATCTTGTGCAACGGAAACATAATTATGCCATCGTGGATGAGGTGGACTCGGTATTGATCGATGATGCCCGTACACCGCTCATCATCTCCGGTCCGGTACCTAAAGGTGACGACCAGTTGTATGATCTGTTCCGTCCGCGTGTGGAAGTGATTGTGAAAGCTCAGAGAGACCTGGCTACCCGTCTGCTGGCGGAAGCGAAACAGAAGATGGCATCATCCGACCCGAAAGAACAGGAAGAGGGCGCTTTGCAGCTTTTCCGATCATACAAGGCAATGCCCAAAAATAAACCGCTCATCAAGTTCCTTAGTGAACAGGGTGTGAGAGCAGCGATGCTCAAAACCGAAGCATTTTACATGCAGGAACAGATGCGTAATATGCATATCGCGACCGATTCGCTCTATTTTGTCATTGAAGAAAAAATGCACAGTATTGAGCTGACCGATAAGGGGATTGACATGTTGACCGGGAAATCGGATGACCCCCTGTTTTTTATTCTGCCCGATATCGCTTCTCAACTCTCAGAATTGGAGAACTCATCACTTTCCGACGAAGAAAAAACGGTAAGAAAAGATGAACTGTTTCAAAACTACGCTATTAAATCGGAGCGTGTGCATACCGTGAACCAACTGCTGAAGGCATATACGTTGTTCGAAAAAGACGATGAGTATGTGGTGATCGATAACAAGGTGAAGATCGTTGATGAACAGACAGGCCGCGTGATGGAAGGACGTCGTTACTCCGACGGATTGCACCAGGCTATCGAAGCCAAAGAACATGTGAAGGTGGAGGCAGCCACGCAGACATTTGCTACCATCACCTTACAGAACTTCTTCAGGATGTACAGTAAGCTTGCCGGTATGACCGGTACGGCTGAAACAGAAGCTGGTGAGTTCTGGGATATCTATAAGCTGGATGTGGTGGTTATACCGACCAACAGGCCCATCGTACGTGACGATCAGAATGACCGCATATATAAAACCAAACGTGAGAAATATACAGCTGTAATAGAGGAGATAGAAAAACTGATTAATGTAGGACGACCGGTGCTGGTGGGTACCACCTCGGTAGAGATCTCCGAACTACTGAGTCGTATGCTTACCCTTCGTAAGATCACCCACTACGTTCTGAATGCCAAGCTACACCAGCGTGAAGCCGAGATTGTGGCAAACGCCGGTCAAAGTGGCGTGGTGACTATTGCGACCAACATGGCGGGTCGTGGTACAGATATTAAACTGTCAGCAGCCGTGAAGGGTGCAGGTGGTTTGGCCATCATCGGTACGGAACGGCACGAGTCACGTCGTGTGGACCGTCAGTTGCGCGGTCGTTCAGGTCGTCAGGGTGACCCGGGATCATCTGTCTTTTTCGTATCACTTGAAGATGATCTGATGCGTTTGTTCGCCACCGAAAGGATTGCAGGACTGATGGACAAAATGGGATTTAATGAAGGTGATGTATTGGAACACAGTATGCTGAGCAAGTCGGTAGAGCGTGCACAGAAGAAAGTGGAAGAAAACAACTTCGGTATTCGTAAACGCTTGCTGGAGTATGATGATGTGATGAACTCACAGCGTGAGGTTATTTATAAGAGACGTCGTCACGCATTGATGGGAGAACGTATTGACAATGACGTAGCCAACATGATCTCAGATACCGCAAGAAATATTGTCGAACTGAATGAGGATGATTACGGGAGCATGCAGCTCGATCTTCTTCGCATCATGGCGCTCGAAATTCCTTTCAATGAAGAAGAGATGAAAGGAATGAAAGAGGAGGAGCAGGTAGATACCGTTACCGATAAATCTTTTGAGACCTTCAAGCGTAAAACGGAGCGACTGGCCGAAGTGGCACAACCGGTAATCAAACAGGTGTATGAGAATCAGGGGGCGATGTACGAAAATATTCTAATTCCCGTCACCGACGGAAAAAGAGTCTATAACATTGCCTGCAACCTCAAGGAGGCATACGAATCGGGATCGAAAGCACTGGTGAAAGCATTTGAAAAATCGATCTTGCTGCACACCATCGACGAAGACTGGAAAGAGCATCTCCGTGAGATGGATGAACTGCGTCACTCCGTACAAAACGCAAGCTACGAGCAGAAAGATCCGCTGCTGATCTATAAACTGGAATCGTTTAATCTCTTTAAAATAATGGTGAACGATATAAACTCCAAAGCGGTTTCCATACTCATGCGCGGGCAAATACCGGTTCAGGATCCGGGTAGCGTGCGCCAGGCAGCACCCGAACAGAAAACCGATTACAGTAAATACCGTACACAGAAAGAGGATACCGGATCTCTGCCTCCTGTGAATGGAGAGAAGGAGGGCTCCCGGGCACCACGTCCGCAACAGAAACTCGAACCTATCCGTGTGGAGAAGAAAGTGGGGCGAAATGACCCCTGTCCCTGCGGAAGTGGCAAAAAATTCAAAAACTGCCACGGGAAATAAAGTAGTGTTAAAATCATTCAGACAGGGAGCAATTATCTCCCTGTTTTTTTTGTTAAATCCAAAGAAAAGCAGTATCTTAGTATATTCAAAAAGTAACGCTCGAGAAAGAGTTACTTAACTGTAAATAAGCTACATACATATATTTTTTTGAAAAGAAAAATTACTTTTTAATATGATTGATCAGGAAGACAGAATCATCAAGATAAATATCGAAGATGAAATGAAATCGTCGTACATCGATTATTCGATGTCAGTGATCGTTTCCCGTGCGTTACCAGATGTACGCGACGGGTTTAAACCGGTACACAGACGTATCCTTTTTGGGATGTCGGAACTTGGAAATACACCCGATAAACCCCATAAAAAATCCGCGAGAATCGTCGGAGAAGTACTTGGTAAGTACCACCCGCACGGTGACTCCTCGGTATACAATGCCATGGTGCGGCTCGCGCAGCACTGGAGCATGCGATACACACTTGTCGACGGACAGGGAAATATGGGTAGTGTGGATGGAGACAGTCCGGCAGCCATGCGATACACAGAAGCAAGATTGAACAGGCTCGCAGAGGAGATGCTTCGTGATATTGATAAAGAGACGGTTGATTTACAATTGAATTTCGATGATACATTGCAGGAACCGACCGTTCTTCCCACACGTATTCCCAATCTGTTGATGAACGGTTCGTCCGGTATTGCCGTGGGGATGGCAACCAATATTGCACCCCACAACCTGACAGAGTGTATCAACGGCATTATAGCATATATCGACGACAGAGAGATCGATATTAAAGGATTGATGCAGTACATCAAAGCACCAGATTTTCCTACAGGATCCTATATATACGGGTACAAAGGCGTTGAGGATGCATTCGAAACGGGTAGGGGACGCATCGTGATGCGTGGAAAAGCTGAAATTGAATCGGGTAAAACACACGATAAGATCATCATTTACGAAATACCTTATATGGTCAATAAGGCCGATATGATCAAACATGTTGCCGATCTGGTATCAGATAAAAGGATTGAAGGTATATCCAATATCAATGATGAGTCAGACAGAGATGGCATGCGCATCGTGGTGGATATCAAACGTGACGGTAATGCGAACGTTGTACTTAATAAATTATATAAACTTACCTCACTGCAGTCATCTTTCAGTGTGAACAATATTGCACTGGTGAAAGGACGTCCGGAATTGCTGACCCTCAAACGGATGATAGAGCTTTTTGTGGAGCATAGACAGGATGTAGTGATCCGGCGCACAAGGTATGAGTTGCGCAAGGCACAGGAGCGGGCACATATTCTGGAGGGGTTGATCATCGCTTCCGATAACATCGATGAAGTGATTGCCATCATTCGCAGTTCTTCCACACCTCCTGAAGCCATTCAAAGATTGATGGAGCGTTTCGGTCTGAGCGATATTCAATCGCGCGCCATTGTTGAAATGCGACTGAGACAACTGACCGGACTGGAGCAGAACAAACTGCATGCTGAGTTTGAAGAGATACAGAAACTGATTACCCACTTAAACGAGATTCTTAAAAATGAAGAACTTCGAATGACAGTGATTAAAGATGAGCTGATAGAGATTCGAGAGAAATATGGTGATGAGCGTCGTTCGGAAATTATCTTTTCTTCAGAAGAGATGAATCCTGAAGACTTTTACTCCGACGATGAGATGGTGATCACCATCTCACATCTGGGATATATCAAACGCACACCTTTGACCGAGTTCCACACACAGAATAGGGGAGGGGTAGGCGCCAAAGGATCAGATACAAGGGAAGAGGATTTTGTTGAATATATCTATCCTGCCACTACCCACAATTATATGCTTTTCTTCACGCAAAAGGGTAAATGTTACTGGTTGCGTGTGTACGAAATTCCGGAAGGAACAAAAAATTCTAAGGGACGTGCAATTCAAAACCTGCTGAATATTGATCCGGACGATTCGGTTACCGCATTTGTGCGTGTAGAGACGCTTACAGATGCTGATTATATCAATTCACACTATCTTCTCTTCTCCACCAAACTAGGGGTTGTGAAGAAAACACTGCTCGAAGCCTATTCCCGGCCCAGACAAAATGGTGTGAATGCGATCACCATCAGAGATGATGATCAGGTGATATCAGTACGACTGACTGACGGTAATAAGCATGTGATCCTGTCGAACAGAAACGGACGTGCCATTCGGTTTAAAGAAGATGCTGTCCGTGTCATGGGACGTACTGCTACAGGTGTAAGAGGTATGACACTGGATAACGATGGAGAAGATAGTGTTATAGGTATGATTTGTATGGATCCGCAATCTGAAAATACCATTTTGGTGGTATCTGAACAGGGATATGGAAAAAGAACATACCTCGATGATGAGGATGGAGAGCCCGTATATCGCATCACCAACAGAGGTGGTAAAGGAGTTAAAACACTGAATGTTACAGATAAAACAGGCAAACTGGTTGCGATCAAAAGTGTGTCAGACGACAACGATTTAATGATAATTAACAAATCAGGTATAACCATACGTCTAAAAATTTCCGATATTCGCACGATGGGACGAGCAACACAAGGAGTACGTCTTATCAATTTGGGAAAAAGAAATGATCAGATTGCATCGGTTTGCAAGGTGAACAGAACAGATGATTTTGTTGAAGATGATAACAGTTCCGCAGAGTCAAATGATGTTCAGAATGAATCGGGCAGTGAAGAATAATAATCCATTTTAAACTTTTTGCTATTATTTAGTCAAAGACATAAGCAAACAAATTTAGAAAAATAACATCAATTTAATCACAATTAAAAAAATGAATAAAATGAGAAAACTCTTATTCCTTACAATGATTGCCCTTTTTTCTGCCGGGACTCTTTTCGCGCAAAAATCGGCACTGAAAGAAGCCAAAAGAGCATTGGGCAGAGAAGAATTAAAAGAAGCCCGAACGATGATTCAACAAGCGTCAACACATAAAGAAACAGCCGGTGACCCGGAAACATGGAAAATTATGGGTGACATTGGTAATAAAGCGTTCGATCTGGAAAGAACCAATGCTATGCTTGGCAAACCGGCCAACGACAAAGCGATGTACGACGGACTGATGGAGTCATACATGCCTTATTTGAAAGCCGACTCTCTTGGTCAGCTGCCGGATGATAAAGGAAGAGTGAAAAACAAATTCCGTAAAGATATTTCAGGGGTACTACGTGCAAACCATCCCTTTTATATTAACGGGGGAGTCTACTACAATGATCAAAAAGATTACAACAAAGCAACTGATTTCTTCCAGATCTATTGGGATATCCCATATTTGCCGATGTTTGAAGATCAGCCGGATACATTTGTACTGGACAGTACTTATCAGACCATAAAATATTACGCGATTATTACCGCTATCCAGGCTGAAGACCACGAGAGAGCATTGGCTATGTTGCAACGCGCTTCCAAAGAGCCTTTCATCGAAAATAGCGCTTATAAGGAAAGTGACCTCTTTGAATTAATGGCAAGCGAATATATCAGCCTTGAAGACTCTGCTAAATTTATTGAGGTGCTCCATGAAGGTGCTAAAAGATTTCCCGAAAGCAAATATTTCATTCCTAACCTGGTAAACGTATTTATCCGTCAGGGTGAAACAAATAAAGCGATAGAGTACCTGGAACAGGCTCTTCAGAATGATCCATCCAATGCATGTGACCTGAACAGTGTGAAAGGTGCTTTACTGGCTGAACAGGGTGATTTTGACGAAGCTGAAAAGGAGTATAACAAAGCACTTGCACAGGACCCAAATTGCGAAAGAGCACTGGAAGCAATCGCTGTAAACTATATTCTTCAAGCACAAAATCTTAAGGAGAAAACAGCAATGATGTCAGACAGACAGAAACAGGTTGAGAACGATTCCATCACTGTGGGATATTACCAGAAATCATTGCCATCGCTCGAAAAATTTGTAGAACTGCTTAAAGAGCGTAATGCTGATCCAAGTATCCTTGAATCGGCACTTCTTAAATTGAGAAATGTATATTACAATTTGAGCGGTCTGGGTGTTGATAAGTCAACTGAATTGCAAGAAGTGGAAAAAGAACTTAATCTTTGATTTTAGCGAGATTTTTTATTAAACAATTAAGTGGTATCGGGGAGATACCACTTTTTTTTTGCTGCTCCACATGTTTCACCTCTATTCAATAATTACTATTAAACATAATAGTAATTATAGGAATGTTGAAACTCTCATTCTGAATGAGCATATTTCGGTTTTAACTCATATGAACAACCGGTTATATTTATTATCTTTGCAATAATAATAACTGCACAAACCATATCAATTGTGACGCTATTTGCGCACAACGAAGAATAAAGCGACAGATGAGCAATCAACGATACAATAAGCGCGGAGTCTCGGCATCGAAAGAAGATGTGCACAACGCCATCAAAGAGATCGACAAAGGATTATTTCCAAAAGCATTCTGTAAAATTATCCCCGACTATCTGGGAAACGATCCTGCCTATTGTAACATCATGCATGCCGATGGTGCCGGCACAAAATCATCGCTGGCATATATTTACTGGCGTGAAACCGGAGATATTTCCGTATGGAAAGGAATCGCGCAGGATGCGCTGATTATGAATCTGGATGATCTTTTATGTATAGGTGCCACAGATAACATACTGCTCTCATCGACTATAGGAAGAAATAAAAACCTGATTCCCGGAGAGGTCATCTCAGCCATTATTAACGGGACCAACGAGCTGTGTGAGGAACTCTCTTCTCTTGGTGTGCATGTTTATCCTACAGGAGGAGAAACAGCCGATGTGGGCGATCTGGTGCGGACCATCATTGTGGACAGTACGGTGACATGCCGTATGAAACGCTCCGAGGTCATTGACAATGCCCGTATTCAGGCAGGAGATCTGATTGTAGGTCTCTCATCTACGGGACAGGCAACTTACGAGAAAGAATATAACGGAGGTATGGGCAGCAACGGGTTGACGTCGGCCCGTCACGATGTGTTTGCCAACTACCTGGCGCAAAAATATCCCGAAAGTTTCGATGCTTCCATTCCTGCCGATCTGGTCTATTCAGGTGGGATGAAACTAACAGAAATGATTGAGGATCTTGGTATTGATGCCGGAAAACTGGTGCTATCCCCTACCCGCACCTACGCTCCAGTTATATCACAGATTATCAGTGTATTAAGTGGTAATATTCATGGGATGGTGCATTGTTCAGGCGGTGCCCAGACAAAGATTCTGCATTTCCTGGGAGATGGATTGAAGGTTATAAAGAACAATCTTTTTCCTATTCCTCCCCTCTTCGATCTGATTCAAAAACAATCGGAAACCGATTGGAGCGAGATGTACAGAGTGTTCAATATGGGACACCGGATGGAACTCTATCTCCCCGAAGCCTATGCTGAACGGGTAATAGAGATTGCCGGATCGTTCCATATCGATGCACAGATCATTGGTCACGTAGAAAAATCAGATCAGCGCGAACTGCTGATCGAGAGTGAACAGGGACGCTTCTATTATTCATAATATGTCAGATAATTCATTACTTTTTAAATTACAGCACCTTGTCACCCGCTTTGAAGAAGTGGCTACATTGATAACCGATCCGGAAGTAATTTCGGATATGAACAGATATGTAAAACTGAACAAAGAGTACAGTGATCTGCAAAAAATTGTGGAGGTACGTAACGAGTATAAGGCCGCGCTCGATAGTACAGCAGAAGCAAAAAATATTCTGGAGAATGCGTCAGATGCCGATCTGAGACAGCTTGCCATTGAAGAGCTTTTAACCAACACAGAAAAAATTCCGGCCCTGGAGGAGAAGATCAAACTGATGCTGATCCCTGCCGATCCCGAAGATGCAAAGAATGTGATTATGGAGATCCGTGCCGGAACAGGTGGTGATGAAGCCTCTATTTTCGCGGGCGATCTCTACAAGATGTACACGAGATACTGCGAGAGCAAAGAGTGGAAAACAGAAGTGACCAGCCTTACCGAAGGGACTGCAGGAGGTTTTAAAGAGATTATCTTTACTGTTTCAGGTACCGATGTTTACGGAACACTGAAATATGAATCGGGTGTACACAGGGTACAACGTGTACCCCAGACCGAGACACAGGGACGTGTGCATACATCAGCGGCGACAGTGGCTGTGCTACCGGAAGCTGAAGAGTTTGATTTTGAGCTCAACCCGGCAGATGTCGATTTCCATACGGCCCGCTCCAGTGGTGCCGGAGGACAAAATGTGAACAAGGTAGAGACCAAGGTGCAGCTGACACACAGACCTTCAGGAATGGTGGTGATCTGTCAGCAAGCCCGTTCGCAGTTACAGAACAGGGAACTCGCCATGCAGATGCTTCGCACGAAATTGTATGATATTGAGCTCTCCAAACGACAGGGAGATATTGCATCACGCCGTAAAACCATGGTCTCCACCGGCGACAGATCAGCTAAGATACGCACCTACAACTACCCCCAGGGACGTATCACTGATCACCGTATCAGCTACACCATCTATAATCTTTCAGCTTTTATGGATGGCGATATTCAGGGTGTAATTGATCAGTTAATGGTGAGCGAAAATGCGGAAAGGATGAAGGATACTGATTTATAATTACTCCATTTTTTCATTATACCCTACGTGGATACTTATGCTCCGGTGATGAATAAAATGCCTGGCACCTGGAAGTAATTGATGTTTCAAACTGACAATATATGAATAAACAACAACTTTTTGAACAGATACAGAAAAAACAGTCTTTCCTCTGCGTGGGACTTGATACAGATGTAACAAAGATTCCTGCACATCTGCTCGATGAGGATGATCCCATCTACACGTTCAACAAAGCCATCATCGATGCTACAGCACCCTACTGCGTGGCATATAAGCCCAACCTGGCTTTCTACGAGAGTATGGGTGTGAAGGGATGGCTGGCGTTTGAGAAAACGGTGGCCTATATCCGTCAGCGCTATCCGCTACATTTTATTATTGCCGATGCCAAGCGTGGTGATATCGGCAACACCAGCGAGATGTATGCCCGCTCCTTCTTCGATGAGATGAAGGTGGATGCTGTCACCGTGGCACCTTACATGGGGGAGGACAGCGTGAAGCCTTTCCTGCTTTACCCCGAACGATGGGTGATCCTGCTCGCGCTCACCAGCAACAAAGGGTCGCTCGACTTCCAGCTGACCAGGGATGAGCAGGGTGAGCGTCTCTTTGAAAAAGTACTTCGTACTTCCCAACAATGGACAGATGATGAGCAGATGATGTACGTTGTAGGTGCGACACAGGGCCAACTGTTTGAAGAAGTACGGAAGATCGTGCCCGGCCATTTCCTGCTGGTTCCGGGTGTAGGCGCTCAGGGCGGCTCCCTGGAGGAGGTGTGCCGGTATGGAATGAACAAGCAATGCGGATTACTGGTAAACTCATCACGGGGAATTATCTATGCCGGCAGTGACGATGATTTCGCTTCTGAGGCTGCCAAGGAGGCGAAAATACTACAGCTTGAAATGAAAGAAATGCTCGGGAAATACCTGGTTTAAACTACTGTTCACTGATCACTGAAAGCTGATAACTGACAACTGACATAATGATAAAGCGAAAAATAATTAACGATCCTGTTTTCGGATTCATAAGCATACCCAACGATTTTGTGTATGAGGTTATTCAGCATCCTTATCTGCAACGATTAAACCGTATTCGTCAGCTGGGACTGGCTCCTTTTGTCTATCCCGGAGCACAGCACACCCGTTTTCATCATTCCCTGGGGGCAATGTTTCTGATGGACGAAGCGTTAAAAACGCTGAGGGAAAAAGGGCACGATATCTCACCGCAGGAATACAACGGGGCACTGGCTGCGATCCTGATGCACGATATTGGTCACGGTCCCTTCTCCCACGTACTTGAACATACACTGGTGACCAACGTGCACCATGAGCGCATCTCCCTGCTCATGATGCAACAGATGAACAAGGAATGGAACGGCAGGCTGCAGACAGCCATCGACATTTTTACCGACAGCCACCCCAAACGATTCCTCCACCAGCTGGTGAGCGGTCAACTGGATGTGGACAGACTCGACTATCTGCGTCGTGACAGTTTCTTCACCGGTGTGAGCGAAGGGAATATCGGATCGGCACGCATCATCAAAATGCTTGACCTGAAAGAAGAACGACTGGTGGTTGAATCAAAAGGTATCTACTCCATTGAAAATTTTCTCATGTCGCGTCGGCTGATGTACTGGCAGGTTTATCTGCATAAAACAGCCGTGGCAGCCGAAAAGATGATGATCAACACGCTTAAGAGAGCCAAAGAGCTTTCGATGACCGGGGAGAAACTGTTTGCCTCCCCTGCCCTCTCCTATTTTTTAACGAATGAGACTACCATCACCGATTTTGAAAATAACGGTGCAGCACTGCTTCATTTTATGAACTTGGACGACAATGATATATGGACCGCACTGAAAGTATGGGTAACACACCACGACAAGGTTTTATCGCTGTTAAGTGACGGAATGGTCAACCGGAGGCTATTTAAAATAGAAATTTTGGAGGAGAAGGTCAACGAAGAGAAAATAGGCTCCTGTCTTGAAAAGTACATGAATATTTACCGGATCAGCCGTCACGAAGCCTCCTACCTTATTTCGTCGGATATCCTGACAACTGATATGTACAGTGAAAAAGACGACAGTATAGACATTCTTTACAAAGACGGCAGGGTGAAAGATATCTCCGAAGCATCTGACATGTTCAATATCGAACTGTTATCTAAAACGGGAGTGAAGTACTATTTCGCCCATTTAAGAGGGTGATTGCACCTCATCTTCGGGCCGTTTCACAGGATCATCCTGTGCTGTTGGTACAAAGAACCAAACCACAACCAAACCGATCACCCCAAGAGAGAGTATCACCACTCTGATCAAAACAATTTGTATCATAACAAAGGAAGAGAACAATACCATAAGCGTCATAAAGGCAATGATGCCTATCTTCCCTTTTCTTGTAACACCTTTACGTCGCTGGTAACTCTTAATTCTTGGACCCAGTATCCTGTTGTTCAACAACCAGTTATATAGTTTCTCCGAGCTTTTGGCAAATAATATTGCAGATAACAGAGCCAGCGGTGTCACCGGCAGACCGGGAACAACAACGCCCAGAAGAGCCAGTGCAAGAGAGAGCGTGCCCCCTATGATGTATAAAGCACGTCTGATCCTGTTTTTTCCTATCTCCAGTTTTACTTTTTCCTCCGGTACGGCAATAGAGAGATCACGCACTGTTGGTCTGTAGCTTATATTGGGGTCTTTATCCATTTTTTCAAATAGTACTTCCATTGAAACAAAATTGTAAGGTTGCAAAGATAACCAAATAATCAGTAAGTTCAAGCGTTCCAAATTGGGTTCACATCTCTTTCAATTTCTTATCAATAATTTTTTGGTCTTCATCAGAATTCCATTATCTTTGTAATCATTGTTAAGGTTATAGAAAGAAAACAGCTGTAATAGGTATGAACCCCACTGAAGGAAAGAAAAAGAAAATACGCCTGCTTTTCGTTTGTCTTGGAAATATCTGCCGCTCACCGGCAGCCGAAGGCATTATGTCGGGAATTGTAGAGAAGAACGGGCTACAGGATATCATCGATGTGGATTCAGCAGGTACTTCGGGCTGGCACCAGGGGGATCTGCCAGATGAGCGGATGCGTTCTCACGGAGAGAAAAGAGGATATGATTTTTGTAGTCACGCCCGCAAATTCAGGGAATCTGATTTTGATGATTTCGATTATATCATTGTGATGGACGAGAACAATTACAGTAGCGTGAAATCATTGGCATCAGGTAAGGATCAGGCAGATAAGATTCACCTGATGACTGAGTTCTCAGTGCAGTTCAACTATCATAACCACATACCTGATCCCTATTACGGCGGTTCATCCGGATTTGAGCTTGTACTCGATCTGCTGGAAGATGCCTGTGAAGGACTATTGCAGGTAATTAAAAAAGAACATTCGATTTACTGATATAAAAAAACGGCTGCAATTTCAGCCGTTTTTTTACCATGAAAATGAGATAAATTTCAATTTGATCGATCAATAGTTCATACGTACCACTACCCGGTATCGCCCTCGTTAAACAATATACAACGAGCTAATTGACTGATTGTTGCATACTCTCATAATGGAGTCTGCAAACATCTCGGCAACAGAGAGTATTTTCACTTTATCCGATTTCATTGGGTAGGGAATACTATCGGTGAAAATGATCTCCTTTAAGTGTGAATGATCCACTCTTGCAGAGGCGGGATCAGACATCACGGCATGGCTGGCGATAGCACGCACCGAGTTGGCTCCATGTTCCATAATCAGATCGGCAGCTTTGGTGATGGTTCCGGCGGTATCAACGATATCATCGATGAGTAAGACATCCATTCCACTCACATCTCCGATAATCTGCATATCCGATATTTCATTCGCCTTCTTCCGCAGTTTGTAGCAGATAACCATGGGACAACCCAGGAACTTGGAATATGCACTGGCACGTTTTGTTCCTCCCACATCGGGTGTGGCTATGACCATATTTTTCGAATCCAGCAGTTTCAGGTATTCCACGAACACACCGGATGCATAGAGGTGATCGACAGGGACATTGAAAAATCCCTGAATCTGGTCTGCGTGTAGATCCATCGTGATCAAACGGTTGATGCCGGCAGCGGCCAGCATATCAGCGATCAGTTTCGCTCCGATGCTTACGCGGGGTTTATCTTTTCTGTCCTGCCTGGCCCAACCGAAATAGGGAATGACAGCAACGATGGACTTAGCTGATGCCCTTTTTGCCGCATCAATCATCAGCAATAATTCCATCAGGTTGTCGGAATTGGGAAAAGTAGATTGGATTAGAAATACCTGCTTGCCGCGAATAGATTCTTCATAAGAAACGGCAAACTCGCCATCGGCGAAATGTTCAATGATCATGTTACCCAACGGGCAACCCAAGCTGTTACATACCTTTTCGGCGAAATAACGAGATTTCGTTCCCGAAAAGATTTTAAATGGTCTCTCCTGCATGCTTTAAAAATTTTGAAAAAACGAATGAAATAGTTTATTCGCGTGACTAATCTCCCAGTATAGTTGTGAAAGTTTCAACAAAAGTACAAAAACTAACTTCAATAAAGTATATTTTATAAAAAAGAAATTCTATATATCTCTCCCGAGTGAGGGTCTAGTTTGATCCTGAAGGGGTAATCGTAAGTAAACAGTAACTCATCCTCTCCTTTTTTCAGCAGCGCTGTTAATTTGCCTTCTCCTGTATCTTCTATTCCCAGAAACGAATATGCATGGGGCGGAATACGTACCGTACAATCTTTCACCTCATGGTCGAAATTAGCCACCACAAGCAACAACTCTTTCTTATTGCTTCTCAAAAAAGCAAACAGACGGGTGGAATCGAATTCACTGTTTTCATAGTTGGCAGGCATCAGGTCGTAGAATAATCCTCCGGAAATGGAATCCTCCTCTTTGCATACCCTGATGAGACGACTGTAGAAATCCTGCAGTTCCTTCTCTTTTCTTGTCAGTCGTTTACTGTTCCATTTGCCATTGTTGTTCCACCGGTGAAGTGTATCAACCGACCAGTAATCATAGATGGTTGTACGTCCATTCTTGCCGCTGAATCCCTCTTCATCCATTCCTTTTTCGCCGAGCTCTTGTCCCGCGTTGATCATGACCGGATTTGTATTGATGCTACAGGTCAAGATCATGGCAGATTTACCCTTATCGCCATCTTTGAGAAAATAGTCGGAAGCGATGCGTTGTTCATCATGATTCTCCATGAAGTTGAGCATCCTATCTTGTATATCTCCTACGCTGTTCAGGGTAAAAGTAATATCTGACGATGGTCTGTAACCACAGGCTACATCACGTAAGACGTCGTAAAGGGCCACCTTGTCGTAGAGGTAATCAAATGTGTTATGGCTTAGAAAGTCACGATATGCCGAAGGATTGTATATTTCAGCCATGAAAATAATTTTTGGAAATCGGACTTTAACCTGAGGAACCACCCATTGCCAGAACTCCAATGGAACCATTTCAGCCATATCACATCGGAATCCGTCCACCTCCTTTTCTGCCCAGAAGAGGAGTATCTCTTTCATCTTTTTCCATGTATCGGGCACGGGATCGAAATAAGCAGCATTTCCGTTTATGTAATCCACACCGTAATTGAGCTTGACCGTTTCATACCAGTCAAACTGAGTAGGAGCATTGGTGAAGCAGTCGTTCCCTGTGACTTTGGCAGGAGACTCATTGTAGGAGAAGCTGACCATTTTATCGGGAGCAAGCTGTATATCTAAAGGTTGTCCGGGAAGGTAATAGAAGTTGTTTTGCGCCGAGAAGGCGATGGAGGAGTCATCCTCTTCCCCAAAATCTTTTATTCCTTTCGGTTTGCTTACCGACCGGTAATTTCGTGCCACATGATTGGGAACATTGTCTATGACCACCTTTAACCCCGCTTTGTGCGTGCGTGTTATCAACTCATCAAACTCAACCATTCTGTTGGGAATATCCTCCGCCAAATCGGGATCTACATCGAAAAAATCTCTAACAGCATAAGGCGATCCGGCTTTTCCTTTGATGATTTCGGGATATTCTTTCGGCATGCCGTAAGCAGTGTAATCGGTCGTTGAAGCATGTGCCAGAATACCAATATACCAAACATGGGTGTAACCACTCTCTTTTATTTTTTTCAACAGATCGTTCGTAATATCGTTGAACTTCCCGCATCCGTTTTCTTCAATGGAACCGTTAATTTTGTTTCTGGAAACACTGTTCCCGATAAGTCTGGGGAATAATTGATAAATAAAAAATTTATTGTTTTGCATAAGATTATTTTATTTATTTTTTAATTATTTGTAAGCCTGCGAAAACCATATCCTACTTCTCAATGGTCTACCAGACCGGACCATATTTTACTCATCTTTTTTTCTGTCGTTTCCTGCGCCTATATGCTGAAGTTTTGTCCTTACTTTCTCAGTCAGCTCGTAATGCCTGTGGCATTTTCTTACGATCTTTAAAGACTCTTTTTCACTCATCACCATGGCTGCATAATGATAACCGGCCTCCATGATTGTTTCCTGGTTATGCAGATTAAACATGGAATATTTTTCGATCCCTTTCGTTTCAATGAGTATATCACAGTATGTTTTATCGAAAAGAGTATTGGAGTTAGACATCAGGTTAAACGTTCGTTCCAGCATCGTACGGATATTGTTTTTCTCGGAAGGAGGAATCACCAACGAAACGTTTACCCCAATCACATTTTTGCATTTTTTCCTGATGACGGAAACAGGGAAATTCTTCAATATTCCCCCGTCTACATAGGGAACGCCATGAATCACCTGAGGATAAAATATGATGGGTATGGAACAGGATGCCACTACCGCATCTACCAGATCATCACCGTTTGAGAAGGTCACAGTACATGCTCTGTTCCAATCGGTTGCCACAGCATAGAAAGGGATTTGTAATTCTTTGAACCGTCTGGCTCTCAGATTCTTTTTCAGGAAACTGTGTAATCCTATACTTTTAAGAAAGCCTGATTTGGGTATGGTTAACTCTACAAACTCTTTGAATTCCCTCTTCCTGAACAGTTCCGCTATTTCATCGGGATGGTATCCATCGGCATAAAAAACGCCGGCAAGCGCACCTGCACTGGTACCGGCAATCACATCGGGTTTCAATCCATATTCTTCCATCACTTTCAATGCTCCCAGGTGAGCGAAACCTTTGGCTCCTCCTCCACTTAGCGCATAACCCAGGAAATAATCGTAACTCTTACCGAAGATTGCCATGATCAAACCTCCCTATAACCATATTATTACACAAATATGCCACTTTTTTTTCATTATCCGGCATGCAGCTCTGCTATAGTTAATCAATATTCATGATTTTTTTGTAAATATCTTATAAATAATCTGTTTGCATCCGGTCAAACTCATCCTTCAATTGGCGAATAGTTTTACCGAATAGTGGATGGATCCTGTCCGGTGCTATTTCGCACAATGGTGCAAGCACAAAATCGCGTGTATGAAACCGGGGATGCGGAATGGTCAGTTCAGGTGTGTTTATTATCAGATTGTCAGCCATTATCAGATCGATATCAATCACTCTGTCTGCATAAACGCCCTTTTGACTTTTTACAGATCTACCAATCTCTGTTTCAATTTCTTGAGTGATTGCGAATAGGATATAAACATCAATATAAGTTGCCACTTCGCAGACACAATTGACGAAAATATTGGCAGATTGAAAACCAACAGGATTGGTAATATGAAGAGCGGACAAGGAAGTTATTCTTCCGATCCGCTCTTCAATTTTTTTGAATGCATCCTCAATATTTTTCTGTTTGTCCCCCAGATTTGATCCAAGTGCTAAAATAACAGAGTATTCATTTTTTTTCATTGTTATTCATTGTTCCCCGGCAATCTCTTTCAATCTATATCAATCCATAATCAACATGGCATCACCATATGCCCCGAAACTGTACTTTTCCTTTATCGCCACCTCGTAGGCTTCCATTATTCTCTCGTATCCTCCAAATGCACAAGCCATCATAAGCAAGGTTGAATAGGGCAGATGAAAATTGGTGATAAGACTGTTGGTGAGTGTAAATTCATAGGGAGGAAAGATGAATTTGTTGGTCCATCCCTCTTTTGGTTTCAAATGACCATCGGTGCTCACTGTTGTCTCCACTGCACGAAGTACGGATGTTCCTACAGCACATATATTGCGTCTCTCATTTTTTGCCCTGTTCACATTTTTACACAATCCCTCGGTGATAACCATCTGTTCCGATTCCATTTTATGCTTCGTCAGATCTTCCACATCAATCATACGATAAGCTCCTAGTCCGTTATGAAGTGTGATGAAGCCAAAATTTATATCACTGATTTCCATCCTTTTCATCAACTCGCGGCTGAAATGTAATCCCGCTGCGGGAGCAACAACAGCACCTTCATTTTGAGCAAATATGTTCTGATACCTCTCCACATCATCCGGTTCTGCATCCCGTTCCAGATATTCAGGGATCGGCGTCTCTCCTATCGAGAACAACATACTTTTGAATTCATCATAGGGTCCATCGTAGAGAAACCTGAGTGTACGCCCACGTGATGTAGTATTATCGATGACCTCAGCAACCAGTTCCTCGTTTTCACCGAAATAGAGTTTATTGCCAATACGTATCTTGCGTGCCGGATTGACCAAAACATCCCATAAATGCTGATCGGGATTAAGCTCTCTCAACAAGAACACCTCAATCTTGGCACCCGTTTTTTCCTTGTTTCCGAACAGCCTGGCTGGAAAAACCTTCGTGTCGTTGAAGATGAAAAAATCATTTTTATTAAAATATTCCAGTACATTCTTGAACACCTTATGTTCCAATATTCCGGTTTTTCTGTGTACAACAAGAAGCCGGGCTTCATCACGATGAACAGCGGGGTGTTTCGCGACAAGCTCTTCCGGTAAATTAAATTTGAATTGCGAAAGTTTCATACGATAATAACCTATATCTAATATATTTAATCTCAAGTCTCTCTATTGATCCCCTGTACCTATGTTTTCATCTAAAAAACGATCTACATCCTCCATCTTCAGACAATTATCCAAAGAGGCCTCTCCTACCCTCGTACGCGTTAA
>JAENWZ010000217.1 GCA_016649795.1 Proteiniphilum sp.
TTCCGTCGAGCAACACTTTTTCTGTTCAATACGAGATAGGTCCTGAGAAGATGCCCCCTACCATCAGCGAAAAGATACAGGTGAAAAGTGGAATGGTGACAATTGAGGGTGGTACTATGCATATTCCCGGGTTCCTGAGATGCAAAGTGACTGTCACAAACGGGGAAGAGGTATATAGTGAGATCGCAACAGCTGCCTTTGAGCCTGAAGCCATAAAAGCTACTGCAACAATGCCTGACGATTTCCACTCTTTCTGGGATGAACTAAAGTTACAACAGCAGGAAATCCCGCTTGATCTGAAATTAACCCCGTTAGAATCGAAAAGTAACGATAAGGTTGCTTATTATCACGTAGATTATCAGAACTTTGAGTTTAAAAACCGTTCTTATGGCATACTCACCGTTCCTAAAGGAGGGGGACGTTATCCGGCAGTGATACGCTTTCCTGGAGCAGGAATTCGTCCGTCAGGAGGAAATACAGTTATTGCTGATAAAGAGGTCATCACCCTCGATCTTTATATACATCCGTTTCCCGCAAATATGGAAAAGGAGTTTTATGAACAACTGGGTAACACATCACTCCCAAGCTATATGTTTTTCGGGACTCATGACAAATATGCTTACTATTACAGGAGAGTCATCTCCGGTTGTCTGAGAGCTGTAGATGTTATATATTCTCTTCCTCAGTTCGACGGGGAAAATCTCGCTTCCTGGGGTTCCAGTCAGGGAGGAGCACTTTCAATCATCACTACTGCTTTGGATAAAAGGATAAAAATGCTGGTCGCATTATGCCCTGCAATGTGTGATTATACGGGTTATCTGAATAATCGTGCCGGGGGATGGCCTCATTTCTTCAATCAGGATAACCGGGAAAAGTATGAAAATGATCAGTCAATTCAGACGCTTGCCTATTATGATGTGGTAAATTTTGCGCGGCTAATCACAGTTCCAGGTTTCTATAGCTGGGGCTTTAATGATGAGACGACTCCGCCAACCTCTTTTTACTCCGCCTACAATGTTATCAGGGCACCGAAACGTGTATATATTATCCCGGAAGGGCGACATGAAATCTATCCCGAACAGGTTGACAAAACTTATCAGTGGATAATCGAATCATTCAATAAATAAGATGTAAAAAAAATAGATACCTTTGAAAATCAAGAATTTTAATCATATGAAACCTCTACTTGTATTATTTCTACTGATACCATTCAATTATTGTTTCAGTCAGGAAAAGAAGATAAATGTAGTAGTCATCGGAGCACATCCAGATGATGCCGACTGGACAACCGGAGGTACAGCGATTCAATTTGCCCGTGAGGGACATAACGTACTTTTTGTCTCGCTTACCAACGGAGATGCCGGACATCAGTCGCAGGGCGGTGGAGCACTGGCTAAAAGACGACGGGCTGAGGCAGAAGAGGCCGGCAGGCGGTTTGATGTGACCTACAAGGTGCTCGATTACCACGATGGAGAGCTGCTTGCCACTCTCGATCTCCGCAAAGAGGTGATCAGGCTCATCAGAGAATGGAATGCCGACATCGTGATCGGTCCCAGGCCGTATGATTACCACCCTGACCACCGCAACACCGCCATTGTCGTGCAGGATGCTGCCTACCTGGTGATTGTACCCAATATTGTCTCAGATACGCCACCTCTGAAAAAAAACCCGGTATTCCTCTACTCACAGGATAATTTTCAGAAACCTTATCCTTTTATCCCCGATATAGCAATCGACATCACCGATCTATTCGACCGGAAAATTGAAGCTCTGTCGGCCCATGAATCCCAATATTTTGAATGGCTCCCATGGACACGGTCAGATGAGGTTCCCGACAATCATGGTGAGAGAATGAAGCAACTGAAAGCAGGCCGCAGAAGAGCCATATCCCCTGCCGTCAGGGAATCACTGGTGAAGTGGTACGGCAGGGAAAGAGGTGATGCGGTAAAGGTGGCAGAGGCTTTCGAGATCTGCGAATTTGGACACCAGCCATCCCAAGAGGAGATAAGGAAACTTTTCCCAATGATTCCGTAAATTGTTAACAGCTTCAACTGCAATTGTTTTATACAATACAGAAAATGGCTGCACTCATCAATTGGGTTATATACATTCATAACTTGAAAAAGAAGAACAGGTGAAACGAAGAGATTTTTTAAAGAATGCTGGCCTGACAGGCGTATCGCTTACGATTCTTCCAAGCTATGCCGTTGCAGGATTAGGTCACGTTGCGCCAAGTGATAAGCTTAATATTGCCGGAATCGGTATTGGCGGCAAAGGTAAAGTGAACCTGAAAAATATGGTGGGGCAAAATATTGTTGCTCTGTGCGATTGAGATTATGATTACGCCAGTGATGTTTTCAAATCTTATCCGAAGGCAGTCCGATACAAAGATTATCGCTTAATGCTCGAGAAGCAGAAAGATATTGATGCCGTAATCATTGCCACACCTGACCATACTCATGCGGTAACAGCAGCAGCAGCAATGGAATCCGGGAAGCATGTTTATCTTCAAAAACCCCTGACGCACACAGTCTGGGAATCAAGGTATCTCACCCAATTAGCCAAACGAACGGGTGTAACAACACAGATGGGAAATGAAGGCCATTCTTCCGATACCGTCTATGAGGTGACTGAAGTGGTTCAGAGTGGTTGTTTAGGGACTGTACGCGAGGTGCATGTATGGACCAACAGGCCTATCTGGAGGCAGGGAATGCCAAAGCCTCTCGTAAAAGTTCCCGTTCCTGATTCGTTAGACTGGGAATTGTTCATAGGTCCTGCACAAATGCGGGATTACAATCCTGAATATCATCCCTGGATCTGGCGTGGATGGTGGGATTTTGGTACCGGTGCTCTTGGCGATATGGGATGTCATTTGCTCGATGTACCTTATTATGCATTAAAACTTGGCCAGCCTGTTGCATTCCAGGCAGCTTCTTCTCTCGTCAATACACAAAGTGCACCTGTGTCGGCAAAAGTAGGTTATCAATTTCCCGCCAGAGATAATTTCCCACACTGCCAGATGCCTGAGCTGGAATTAACATGGTACGACGGAGGACTGATGCCATCACGCCCCTACAATCTCCCTAATGATGCTCCCATGAATCCTGGTGGGGGGTTTATGCTTGTTGGATCTGAAGCTATTCTTATCGCTGAAGCTTATGGTAATAAGTGGAAGGTATATAAAAATGGTGCCGCTTTTACTCCGGAGATTAAAGTGAATTTGAAAAGGGTTCCTGATAATCCTTTAGGAGGAGGCAGACATGAAATGCATTTTGTTGATTGTTGCAAGAATGGCGGGCAACCCTCTTCAGATTTCAACTATGCAGGACCTTTCAACGAAATGGTTGTAATGGGAAATCTGGCTGTAAGGTTACAATCACTTCAAAAAACACTTCTGTGGGACAGCGAAAAGATGAAAGTAACCAATATTTCTCCAAACGAAGAGCTCACAACCGCTGAACTGACTCCTTTCTCGAGCGATATTATCACCAGAAGTGTGGAACAGAAAGCTCAAAAATGGGTAAAATGGAATGCACTTAATATGTGCGAAGAATGGATCAAACATGAATACCGTTCCGGATGGAGTTTATAAAAAACGCCCTTTACTGTGATGCGATTAAAGGTAGAGATGATCTGAGATTGAGGTAGAGGTATGTAAAGGTCAGTATTTGAGATATTTCATTAAAGATTCCGCCGGGTATTATTTGTATAATCAAAACACAAACAATCCCGGCGGATCAAATGAGAGAGTTTATAAATGAAATATTTTTATAGCTTCATTTCCCACCCTTTTTCATATTTTCTGCTCCATAATTTCCCTGCAGCTTTATTGTTTATAATATGGCCGTTAGTGGGATTCGTTTTAAAAGTTGAATTTGTCCGTTGGGAAATATTACCCAACAGTGCTAATGTTGTACTTACTGCTCCCACATTGAGATCGGCATATAGAGGAGTACTCTTTCTGATACCGTCAAGAAAATTAGAAAAGTGGAAA
>JAENWZ010000026.1 GCA_016649795.1 Proteiniphilum sp.
AGGCTTGTCTGCCTGCAGATAAATTGTATACACACCGGGGTTCCCATCGAAGTCACCCATCAGCTTCCATTTGTTGTCCCATCGTGTAGGGTTCATCAACTGGAGGTAGTAATAGGACTCCGGGCTGCTGGCGGATGGGCGCGAATCAGTCTGGTTTAGTGTGCCCCATTCCAGCTCTTTCTCTTCTGCTGTACCACCATCCTCTTTCACGAACATCCTGAACTTATATCGTTCATCACGTCCCCATCCTTCCTGTTTAAAGGTGACTGTTTCAAGAGCCTGGAATATGCCATATCCCTTGTAGGGCAGATCGAACAGAATGCTGCCTACGGGACTGAAATAGAAGCTGACTCTTGTGACAAGTGTCAGGGTGCTGGCTCCGGTATTGAAATCGAGAGTGATTCTGTAAACGCCGTCTGCTGCAACGGTTGAAGTACCCTCTTTTTTCACTAACCCGTCGACGAAAGAGAATTGAAGGGGTGTACCTGATGTGGCACTCACAAAATAGAATGGTTCTCCTGCTGACAGTTTAGTGTATACCTCAAACTCTCCGGTAGATACAGCTTTCATCTTGTGTGCCTTGTCAGCGTCATTTCCACCTTCAGAAGCATCTCCGGTAACATAGAGATCTACAGGTATCTCTTCTTCAGGAAAACCGGCAAGCCGGGTAACTGTCAATGTATTCTCCTGAGCTGCTTTTACTGCATTGGTGCCTTTAGATGAGAAGACTGTCCATTTGATGTTACCTGTACCGGAAGGACCTACACCTATCATCCCCACAATCTTGTTCAATTGCTTGTGGGTGAGTGTGACATTGTTGTTGTATCCATTGTTGGCCGAATATGTCAGGTATACAGGATTTGTGAAATCCCCTTCCACACGGTCAAATGCAATCTGGTACACGGCTGGTCCCCCATCGGTGATTGCCGCATGCTCCCACTCAAAATATTCTGAGGCAGAGGCTGCCGGCTGGAGCACAATGCTTTTGGCATCCATGGGTTCAATGAGCGCTTTCACATCGGTGATGCTGCTGTCAGGATCACCCATTGTATCACTGCAGGCTGCAATAAGGAAGAGCAACGATGCAATGAATGTCCAGTATAATGCTATTTTTTTCATACGATATAATTATTCTTTAATGATTAAGTTGTGGGTATATTCTCCTTCAGGACTCAATGAAAACATCAAATCATATGTTTTATCGCTCCACCCGGTAGAGGATGGGCTTTTCCATACCTGACCATTTGTCCATTGTTCTACATTGCTTCGCTCAACCATAAAGTAGTAGGCCTCGTTGCCGGAAGGTTTGCTGTCGTTGGAGGGTGATCTCCACTCTGTCTCTCCTCCGGAGCTCTCCATCCTGAACTTGTAACGGTCGTCGGAGTTCTCATTGCCTGTCAGCCCCGTGATCGTGTGATTGGTCAGTTCCCAAACGCCGAAGCCTTTGTATGGCAACTCAATCTTTCTCTGCGACCAGTTTAGGTAGAGATTGACTTTGGTAACCTCTTTGGTGGTGAATGAGCCGATACTGAAATCCATATAGTACTTGTAAATACCTGTTTTAGTTACGGTGGAGCTGCCTCCCTCTACAATTTTTTCACCACTCAGTGAGTAGACTGTCGGCTCACCCGTGATGCTATTCACAAATTGAAAATCCTGGCCTTCCGTTAGTTTGGTGTAAACCTCAAATTCACCTTCGCTGATTCTCTTCATTTTGATTGCCTTGGTGATATCAGCTCCTGCTTCTGTACCACTGCCGGTGATAAAGAGCTCTTCGGGAATGTTAGCGAATCCAGCCAGTCGGGTAAGGGTGATGGATCGCTCCTGCTCTGCCTTGACCGGATTGATTCCTTTGGAGGAGTAAACGGTCCATTTAAGGGTTCCCTGTGCAGCCGATTCTATACCTGCAAGGGCAGCAATCTGGTTCAACTGTTTATGGGTAATCGTAGCATGATTGCTTCCACCATTGTTATCGGCAGCAATCATGATCACAGGATTTGAAAAATCACCGCCGGCTTTGTCAAACGCTATTTCATAGAGAATACCACCACTGTCTTCAGCTCTTGCAGGCTCCCATTCGAAATAGAGCATTGCTGAGGCAGAAGACTGCAGTACCAGTGTTCTCCCTTCAACCGGTTCATAGAGCGTTTTCACGGGCGTAACACCCAGGTCTCTTACCTCTCCGTCACTGCTGCATGCCATAAATGCAGCTATCAGAGAAGTTATCATGATAAATTTAATATATATTGCTTTCATATTGTCTTTTTTTATGCCATAAATCGATTAGTATCCGTTATTCTGAGTCAGACTCTCATTGATGTCACGCTGTGACTGAGGGATGGCAAACAGATAGTCGCGCTCTTTGTCAAACCTTCTTAGATCTAACTGAATGTATTGTGTGTTGTTTGCAGCAAACTTCGCACCATGCGGATTACCGTTCATCAATGTTTCAATGGTACCCCAGCGACGGATATCGAATATTCTCAATCCTTCAAACGCCAGTTCTGTACGACGTTCGCGGCGGATGATATTACGCAGATCACCTGTGGGGTAGTTCAGCGCGGAGGCATCAGTAAAGCCTGCACGTTCACGGATAAGCCGGATAGTCTGATTCCACACCGCTTCGTTCATCTCTCCCAGTTCGTTTTTCGCTTCCGCATACATTAACAGCACATCGGCATAACGCATTAATATCAGATTCAGACCGGCAGCCATACCTTCAGGAGCGGTGGGGTCAAAATATTTTCTGATGTAATAACCCGTAGCGGTGGAGTTTTGCCCGGGACCCGCATATTCATCCAGATTTGATACTCCCGCATCAGCAGAAGAGCCGGGTCTGATGTAGATCGTTGAAACGGATCCATCCCCTTTTTTCCATTGATATGCATGATAGACAATGGAAGCTCCAAAACGGGGATCTCTGTTGACGTAAGGATTGTCTTCGTTGTAACCTGAGCCTGTTTCGTGGATCCCACTGCCGTTTCTCATCACAAAGTCATCCACCAGCTCCTGTGTAGGTGCAAATGCGTTGATGCGGCCTCCCACAGAGAGAGGAATGGCATCATACATCTCACCCCAGGTTCTTAGATTGAGTGTATATCCCATATCCAGAATCACCTCCTCATTCTGTTCATTTTCAGGAAGGAAGAGCTCTTCATAGCTTGGGAACAATTGGTATTGACCGTAATCACCGTTGATAATCTTCCCTGTGATTAAGGCCAGGTTGGTCCAGTCATTTTCATAAAGATAGGTACGAGCCAAAAGTGTCATGACCGCCCCCTGAGTGATTCTTCCTTTATCTTTATCAGCGTATTCTCCTTTTTTGGGTAAAGTGTTGACAATCTCATTCAACTCATCTCTGACGAAGGTGACGACCTCTGCTTTGGGTGTGCGGGAGATGGTGTTGGCCTCCAGAAGGGTGATATTGTAATCGAAAAAAGGAACGTCACCGTAATGATTGGTTAATCTGAAAAACAGCGAAGCTCTGATAAAGCGAATTTCTGCTATCATTCTTTCTTTTAATGCAGCATCCATATTGGGCACCAGATCCACATTGTCCAGAAAAATATGACAGGTCTTGATCCCTTCGTAACAATTTCTCCATTCATTGGCAAAGCGACCCAATGCAGCGTCTGCCTGCCCCGAAGTGATGATCTTCTCATCGGTGTTACCCCTGCCTTCGTAAAGATTGTCTGTCAATCGCTCGTTGGCAAAGAAATAATTTGCGCCAAACATCTGACTGTACGCCATGTTGAGAACAGCTGCGGCTTTCTCGGGTGAGGTCCAGTAGTTGGCGTCAGTGAATTTATTTGTCGGCGCCAAATCCAGATCGTTACAAGAAGATAACGAGATCAGCGCTGCTATAAAAATGATTGTATATTGTATGATTTTTGTTTTCATCTGATAATGTTTTAAAATTCAATATCTATTCCAAATCCGTAATAGACAAGCGTCGGATAATTACGTGCACTGTTTGCTCCTACGCCGCCAATACCTCCCATGTTATTGCCGAACTCTGATGATTCGGGATCAATAAATGAATTTTTGGTAAGTGTGAGCGGGTTCTGTGCATTAGCACTGATTCGTAATTTCTGAATACCCAATTTATTTGTAAACAGTTGAGGCAATGTGTATCCCAACTGCACATTTTTGACGCGTAAATAAGCACCGTTGAGCAGGTAAATGTCAGTACCGGCTCTTCCCCAGTTATTACTGCTTGAAGGTGAACTGGGGGCAATTAGTCGCGGCCATTTCGCATTGGGATTGGTGGGAGTCCAGAAATCCAGCTGATGCTGATAGATTGCATAGGAATAGTTGGAGTGGAACGGTTCAATGAGCTCTCCGCGAATATACATATCTCTTTTACCTACTCCTTGAAGAAGGAGGCTGAAGTCGAAATTTTTATACTGCAAATCGTAGTTAAAGCCGAAGGTAAATCGTGGAAATGCATTACCAAGCACCACACGGTCTTTTTCATCGATCACTTCATCGCCGTTTTGGTCAACATATTTCACGTCCCCCGGCTGTACAATAGCTCCTACCGGCAATGCACTGTTGGCAATCTCATCCGGGTTTTGGAAATAACCATCGGTTTTGTAACCGAAATAGGATCCCAGGGCTTCTCCTTCTCTGATCAACTTATACATCTGATCACTCTGGTCTATACGTTCTTTGCCGCCAAAATCGGTGATTTTATTTTTTGAATCGGAAACATTCAAATTGAAGTTGTGTTTAAATTCACCAGTGCTTAACCGGTAGTTGACAGTAGCTTCCCAACCCTGATTTCTCATCTCTCCGGCATTTTCTCTTGCCGCTGAACTTCCGAATACAGAAGATACCTCAGGGGCTAACAGAATATCCCATGTTTTTTTATTAAAGTAATCAAGTGAGACGTAGAGATTATTATTGAAGAACCCGGCATCGACACCGATATTGAGGTTCCCCGATTTCTCCCATGTCAGATCAGGATTACCATAGGTGAAGCCGGTTCCCGGAACAGGCTGGTTGTTGAAAACATAGCTGTTTGTGTACATCTGATACACTGTCTGATAGGAGTAGTTGGCCACGTTTTGATTACCGAGTATCCCATAGGAACTTCTCAGCTTCAGATCACCCACATTCTCACGGTAGTCTTCCATGAAAAACTCTTCCGATATTCTCCAGGCACCGGAGAAGGAGGGAAAGAAGCCCCATCTGTTTTCGGCGGCAAACTTGGACGAACCGTCGTAACGGAATGAAACGTCACCATAATATTTATCCATAAAGTTGTATCCTACACGGCCGAACAATGAGGAGATGCTGGTCTGGTCTGTATCATCGATGGAGTTCTTGTTGCCGGTATCCTGCTCTGCATCATCGGTGGTGGGGAGTCCGAGGTCGGGATCAGTGAATCTCCATGCAATACGGCTTCCCTTGAAGGTATATGATTCATTGGAAACACCGAGTAACCCCGTCAGTTGGTGTGCATCATTAATCCGTTTTTCATAATCGAGAAGGAACTGAGTGCTGAGCGTGTATCGCTTGTTGTTGTAATCCTCAGTGAGGCGGTTTGGGTTGATATTTACCACAGGATTCTCCAGATCGTTGGGGGAGTAGAGAGGTATCATTATATCCCTTCTGAAGCGATGGTGTTGGGTGAGGTCAATACCAACCAGTCCTTTCGCTGTTAACCCTTCAAGAATTTTATAATCGATGTTTAAACTACCGATGATATTGTCTTCATCTTTTTTCTCATAGCCGCCCTCTTTCAGTTTGGCCATTGTATTATCATCTCCGATAATATCATTGATCAGGTATTTCCCGTCCTGTTTAAACCGATAGTAATAGTAAGGAGGTATGCGGGAGGAGTTGATGATCGTGTTGCCGGTGCCACCTGCTATTGTGCGTTCGTTACGACGATTGTAGGCCATCAGAGAGGTGACTTTAAACCGGTTGTATTCGGTGGTTAAGTTGGAGCGGAAGTTATAACGTTCCATCCCGTAATCGCCCACGAAATTGCTCTCCTGATTCAGGTAACCGGCCGATACCATAAAGGTGGTGTTTTCACCCCCACCTGATATATTCAGGTTGTAGCCTTGTTGCAGCCCTTTCTGCATGATTTCATTGTAATACCAGTACTCCTCACCCCTATGGTCGTACAAATCGCGTATATGTGCAGGTGTATAAACAGGAGCACTGCCTGCATTCATGTTTGCCTGATTACGGTACATGGCATTCTGCCATCCTTCCACAGGCTGATAAAGAATATCGGGATCCTGATAGCCCACCAATCCACTGAGGCGAACCGTCGGTTTGTCTGATTTTGAACCTTTTTTCGTTGTGACCAGAATTACACCATTCGCAGAGCGCGATCCATAGATAGCGGCACTACCTGCATCTTTCAATATAGAGACATTTTCGATGTCGTTCTGATTCATGTTGTTCAATGTGTTTGCATTGGATATTAACCCGTCAATCACAATCAGAGGATCGTTGTTTCCCATCGTGCTTACTCCTCTGATATTGATGCTGAGGTTGTTGTCGTTCGGGTTCATATTCTTCTGCTGAATGATAAGGTTCGCCGAAGCTCCCTGAAGTGCTTGTACAGCATTGCTGACAGGCCGGTCTTCAAACATATCAGCGTTAACCTGGTCTACTGCTCCCGTGATACTTTTACGTTGTCGGGTACCGTAACCAATTACCACCAGCTCGTCCAGTGCTTTTGTATCTTCTCGTAAAACAATATTGAAACTACTTCTGCCAGTGGTGTTAATGGTCTGTTCCAGATACCCGATGTAAGAGATTCTAAGGGAGGCATTATTCTCTACTTGCAGGGAAAAAATGCCATCTAAATCGGTGACAGTACCGTTCGTTGTTCCCACTTCCACAATATTGGCACCAATAATGGTCTCTCCCTGAGCGTCCACAATCTTCCCTGTAATCTGTTTTTTTGCCTGTTGTTGTCTGTCCGCTGTAAGAACCCTTACCTCTTCTGATGAGGAAGCCTCCTTTTTCGACTCGTAGATCACTATTTGCTTATCCAGTATCCTGTATGTGAGTCCGGTATTGGAAAGAATGGTGTTCAACACTTCTGTCACCTCTTCCGAATTAGCATCTACATTGATTTCTCTGTCAATCGTTTTCTCGCTGTTATCAGAAAAAACAAAAATAAAATCACTTTTTTTCTCAATCTCCCTGCATATCTGTTTGATAGTGGTAGATTTCAGGTTGAAAGTAAATACTTGAGAATAACTTGTCATTGATTGAGAAAATAGGATGCTGAAGTATAAAAAAAACAGCGTTATTTTCATGGTCCTTATTAAATGTTTAGATTTATTGGGGATTTTTTGCTCTCCAATAGAATGTTTATTCATAATTTTGTAGAATTTAATTATTATTGAACTAAGAAAATTAAATTATCTTTGGTCGGATGGTATTAACGGTACTGTTCGACCTTTTTTTTTGTGTCTTATTCTTTCCAATTATTTCTTCATAGGCATTGTTCATTTATTAGGGTTCATTGGTAATGTAAATGCTGTTATTCTCTTTTTCGTAACGTGTTGATGAAAGCAGAGCGATGGTTGTCATCACATTATCGAGGTTGTCTGATAAATATATTTTCCCCGTGCAGGTACGTTTCTGCAAGTTCACGTCCTGGTCATAATTGAAGGATAGATTATAATATCTCTCAATACGTTTTAACAACTCTGGCATTGGTGTCTTGTTGAGCGACAGATATCCCTCTTTCCAGCTGATAAAGCTGTCTACCTCTACCGTTTGCAGGCTGAATAATCCCGATTGAGGATCGTAGGCGGCCAGTTCATCAGGTTTTAACGTCACTTCCTCTTTTCCGCCCGGGCTCTGCAAAGCGACACTACCTTCAACAAGTACTACCGATGAAGAGCTTTCGTCGTAAACGGAGAGATTGAATGCGGTACCATACACCTTCACCTGAAAACTTGAGGTCTGTACGTAGAAAGGCTTCAATTTATCAGGTGCCACTTCTATGTACATCTCTCCTGATGCCAGTCGGATTGTACGATTCTTCCCCGGGAATTGTGCCGGAAATTCGAGCACTGATCCGGAGTTGAGCCATACCCTGCTGCCATCGGCAAGCGTTAGCGTGGAACGTTTCCCAAAAGGCACAATCAGTGAATTACGCTTATCCTGATTGATTTTTATCGTTTTTACCTCTTTGTTGTTTTGGGTGATCTCAGCTGTTCCACGTTCATCGAGTGTTACCTCAACATCGTTTTGGAAGGAGTGTGCTTCATCGCTGGTTATAAGTTGAATATCCTCGCTGTTGAGCATTTCCCCCACAATCAGATCATTGTAATATTCCGTTGAGGTTGTTTTTTCGGGAGAAAACAGGGCAATTCCGATGACAACAAGGGCAATTGCAGCACATGAAGCAGCAGTGTAAAGAAAGAACCGACGCATTTTCACTCTCTTTCGGTCGCGTATGATCGTAGTTTGTATTTGATTGAATAAATGTCTGTGTTCCGCTTCACTCAATGTGCTCTTATTTAGTCCTTCTGTTTTCAGGTAATTAATTGCTTGTTGTATCTCCTTCACCGACTCAGGATGTTTAATGATAAAATCATCCCACCATTTATTAATCTCTTCATCAGGCATCAACTGCCATCGAATAAACTGTCTCTCTTTTAAAAAATCTGAGTATCGTGTATGTTTTGGCATATTCATTAAATATGAAATTACATCTTCTCTTTAAATCAAGTGATATCACCACCCGGTCTCGATCTATATCATTCATCTCATCCAATGCACATTCATCTGAGCCAGTCACATTTATCTGCATTCGTTCCTGATTAAAGTCAATAAACCCTCGTGTGCACCCACACTGCCGGTGACGGTTATTCTTGATTTAGCCTGCTTTATAAGACGATGGCAGAAATAATTTATCCCCTTTTTCTCAAAAAGATTTAAAATTTAACATTCCCGTGTCAGTTAAGGAGTGTGAGAGGAGAGAAAAAAATGAGGGAATTAAGTTAAAATCAGTAGTGAAATCAAAATCCCAAATTTTTCTCTAAGGGTGATGATGGCTTTCGATACCAATTTACGGCAGCCGTGGACGCTTATCTGCATCAATTCAGCTATTTGATCATAGTCATATTCATGTACATAACGGAGGTAGATAATTTCCCTTTGACGGGGGGTGAGTGTGTTGAGCATATGTTCAATCTCTCTTTTTATCTGTGACTGTTCCTCCTTCTCAATAATAATCTCCTCCACATTTACATTTATGTTGAATGGCAGCTCCAGCATAGTGGCATCCATGTTTTCCAGGCCAAGATGATGCTTGTTCTGTTTGTGAATGTCGTAAAGTCTGTTTTTGAGTGATTTGAAAAGATAGAACTTAATATTCGATACATCCCTGAGGAATGTCTCGTCCGAAGCAAATTTACAAAAAATATCATGGGTAGCGTCCATAACTATCTCTTTTTCGAATCCGAGATAGAGTCCGTACGTGAACAGCTCGTCCACATAAAGGTTATAGACAGATGCTATATTATTTGTTGTTCTCAACTGTTTTGAAAATCTCTCCAGGGTTGCTAATACAAAATAAGCGAAAAAGTTCGAATAAAAAAAAGAATGTTTCCGTCCACATACCGACGTTTGTATAGTGAGAGATTATAAGAATTATGTCCAGACTTGTCTGTGGTGAGCACTCTCAGAAATATTACTTCTCCTATCGTATTTTGATAGAGGTGTAATCCGACAGATTTTGTATCACCTTCACACTTAACCGGTCGAAGGCCTGGCGGGTGTGTCCGGATGACACCTCCATACATCGGACTTTTGGATGATCGAGCAGATGCTCTCCTCCCAATGCTCCCACGGTATCGCAGAAACAGAGGTTATCGCCTTCGAGCCATTTCAAAAAAGGTTCTTCATCCCATGCCGGAGAGAGTCCGGTGTTAAACAGGATCTTTCTGTTCCCTAACTTTGAAAATTGAGGTGCATGTAACAATACGGTGTTCCGGTTGAGGCAGCAGCATACTACTTCGCACTGTTCGAGCAGCTCATCCAACGGAAGAAAACGATACCCTTTGGCACGGGCTTTGGCCTTCTCACTCCGGGCAAAATAAGATATCTCCGCTCCGAAAAAGCGGAGTGCATCGGCGATCATACCACCCGACCTACCCAAGCCTACGATACCTGCTTTGAGTCCTGTTATTTCACGCGCCATACCATTCCACGGTGCCTGATCGAATCCGTGCAGGCAGCGGACCAGCTCACTGATCACATATTCCACAACACCTTCATCCCCGTAATCGCGGATGCCGGTGACGGTGATACCTCTGCTGTTGGCGTAATAAATATCCACATTGGCGCTTTCGGGAGAATAGAGTGAGTTGCACATGCCAATATACCTTACGTTAGGGCATTGTTCCAAAGCGTCTTTGCCAAGGTGGGAGGTGTAGCTCAGCAATACCGCATCGGCATCTCCGATGCGTGCTGCGATCTTATTGGCATCCATTGGAATGTCCGAAAACAGGATAACCTCATTCGCAAATGTATGCAGCTTTTTTTCTGCAGAGGAAATTAAACTGACTGGTTCTATCGCGACTAATTTTTGAAACATGTAAATTGATTATTTGACGTGTATTGATTTACCGATATAAGAACAAATATACATGTTTGAAAACGGATTCCCAAATAAACGACTTCGCCGGGCTGCATTCTTACTTTTTCTGTGTTAGAAAGAGGTAAGTGTAGAACGAAAATTATAGCACCCCTCGAAATCCTTACCGGGATTTCCGAAGGGGGCTGGGTTTTAAAAGTATGGACCTGTTTTTTTAATAATTAAAACTGATAATTCACACCTCCCGACAACCAGAACCCCGGCTGGGGAATGTTCCCGAAATCGACATGGGTGGTATTGAAGATATTATTGACATTCATAAAGATATCAACGTTTCTCAGCGCGTAATTTGCTTTCAGATCCAGCAGTGAGAAGGGGTTGTAATTGACTCTTTCTCCAGGCTGAAGATCAATATATTGCACGTAAGAGCCCGCCCTCTCCTGCCAGCGGAAATGCCACGACAGTGTGAGATGCTTCGTCACCTCGTGATGCAGGCTGGCGGTGAACTTGTGACGGAGGTGGTTCAGCGTATAATTTGAGATTAGTTCATTCTCTTCCAGATCCTGGTAGATATAGATATACCCCAGAGAGAGCGAATTGAAGGGTTGATTTGTCCCGAACCACTCATTCAGATTCAATGCCATGCTTGCTTCGAAACCTCTCTTGTTGAGTGTCGTGTGATTCTTCGACTCCCACAGTGCATCGGGGGATGGTTTCACCCAGTCGATCATATTCGTCCCTTTCATATAGAAGGCGGCTACACTCCCTCTTACAACAGCGTGCACATATTTTGCACCTGCCTCCAACGCTTCAGAATGTTCGGCTTCCAGGCTGCTGTTGCCGGTATGGGTAGCAGTGGTGTAATAAAGGTCGGTAAAGGTGGGCATGCGGGTGGCTTTGTTCCACGATGCATAGAGGCTGAGTTCTTCTGTTGCTCTCAGCGAAGCGTTCAGTGCAGGATAGAATTCCATTTTATTGGTGACCGCTGTGTTGTGATTCAGCAATCCTCCCAAAGAGAGCGTGAATCTGCTGAGAATGAAATTGTGTTCGGCGTAATAACTGATGTTGGTACGGTTGTCCGATTTTGTGTATTTCCCGATAGATTCCTCCATCGGTCTGCCCAGCACGCTGCTCAGAATGCCTTCGTTACGGAACTCACCGCCAAAGCTGGTAATCCCCCAGAGAGATGCATACTGCATATTGAGGTTCATCCCTAACAGGTCGCTTCGGTGATAGTTATGATCGGTGTACCAGGCAGGCAGATTGGTGGTTCCTTCGCGGAAAAGTTGGAATTCGTCGTAATGACGACTCCAGTAGATATGGGGAATCAATTTTAGTTTTCCGCTGGTTTCACCTCTTATCGACATCAGGAGACCTCTCGTGTCGTCGAATTGATCGGGATATGCGGCGGAGTAGAAGGTGTTGGCACCGTAAGCCTTATCGTTCAGCCCGGCCTGAAAATCGATATGTGATCCATCGATATCGAAGCGGCTTTGCCAGAGAAGATTCATCATATTGTAATCACTGTTGCGGATATATCCGTCTGATCGCTTATACCCTGCCGAGAGTGTGTGCACCGAAGCGTTTGCTTTGTATGCTCCCCGTACTTCCGCCCCGAAGAGCCCCTGCATGCCTCCTTCCAGTTTCGCGAAAGCGTTGGATTTTGCATCTTTTTTAGTGATGATGTTTACTCCCCCCGAAAAGGCGCTTGCACCATACACCAGCGACGATGGGCCCTGCACGATCTCGATTCTTTCGATATCGGAGAGATTGACGGGAATGTCGAAACTGTAATGTCCTGTTTGAGGGCTGGTGAGGTTTACACCGTTGAGGAGAATGGCTGTCTGATCGAATGATCCGCCACGAAGGGAGATGTCCGCTTGTACGCCGTGCGGTCCGCGTTGCAGGATGTCTGCACCTGCTACATAATTCAAAAGCTCTTCAATACTGCGAACGGGTGCCCGCTCAATCTCCTGTTTAGATACTACTGTTACCAGCTTTGCTGCCATATTCAGCGGCAGTTCCACCTTCGAGGCGGTAACCACCACCTCATCCAGCTCTTGCAGAGGGATGGTGTCGGACGATGACCGGGTATACACCCGTTCCACCGATTCTGCCGATGCCGCGTGAGCGCTCATCAACGTGCAGCCCGACAATACACCTATGGTGACGGCCTTGTGCATGCTGTTGAAGACGCTGTACGACTTGCGGGCAAATCGTTTGAAACGAAATACCTTCACCGTTCTTAAATGCTGTTTTTGCATATGTTAAATATTAGTGAGCTGCAAAAATAGGATATATTCTCCAAAAAAGAAAAAATTATCCGCTTTTTTTTACGCTTCCTGTGCAAAAAATGAGAAATGGACATTGCCATATTTTCGTTCTTCCGTAAAGAATGGGAAAGAGGAAAAATCATACTTTTTTGAATGTTCCAATAGAAAAATGCCCTCTGGTTTCAGCAGCTTTTTCGAGAAGATGATATCCGGAAGCGTATCGATGCCGGTCAGATCGTAAGGAGGGTCGGCGAAGATAAGATCGAACTGTTGATTGCATGCCGGGAGAAATTTAAAAACATCAGCCTTCAGAGGTAGCAGCTCCTCTGCACCTAGTGTCTCTTTAGCCTTACAGATAAAACGCCAGTGCAGGTTATTCATCTCAACGCTTACTACGCGCGGGCAACCCCGCGATACCAGCTCCAGGGCGATGCTCCCTGTACCTGAAAAGAGATCGAGCGCTTCTGTCTCTTCCCAATCAATTCTGTTATGAAGCACGTTGAAAAGACCCTCTTTCGCGAAATCGGTCGTCGGCCGCGCTTTCATATTGGCCGGAACCTGAATCCTTCGTGATTTGTATTTTCCGCTAATTATACGCATAGTGCAGCAAGTATATCGGTAGGAAGTGTTCTCTTCTGTTCTTCGGTCAGTAGGACGGCCGGATTTAATGCCACATCTTCAACGTGGCGAATCAGTTTCTTCAGGATATCTGTCACCGCTTTTTGTGAATCGACATTACCCGAGAGATAGAGCCTGTCGGTTGTCTGATTAAATTCCAGTTTCTCCCACACACTCGCGATAAAATAGGTGGTATCGTGAGGGTTCACTACAGAAAACGTGTTGGCGGAGAGAAGCTCCTGATCAGAGAAGCAGATGATGGTCGCACTCTTGTCGTGGAAATCCACGAAACAACTTTTACAACCCTCTTCCCTCTTATAGCTTTCAAAGAGTTGCAACAGCGAAGAGGTGTGGTGGTGAAATGAGGGATTCCACAGATTTCGCGACAGGAAAGAATGAACCTCTTCATCCAAATTAAAAACAACATGATATGCCCTGCCCGGAGAAGCATCGTTAAGCACAACACCCTCTTCTTCGTGAAAATTGAACCGGAACAGATCTTTCAGCTCTCCCTTATCGAGATAAATATCAGGGACAAGCGTGTAATAGGGAGAGACAACCGTTACACTGCTCTTGTTGAACGGCTGGCTGAAGAATCCAAGATCGAAAATCAGTTTTTTAATATGATCGATATATGATAATTTATTCCCCAGCGCCGTTCCCTGAAAGTGAAAAATGGAAGGATCGGCAGGAGCATGGATAGAAAAAGAAAATCCATCCGGCGCTAACCGAATGGATAAATTATATTCTTCCGAATGAGCTAAATCAATATTTTCCGGTAAAAACATGTTGATGGTTTAAAACCAATTATTCCCAGTTACCGGAATTATTATTTGCTACTTCCAGTGAGCCTACCTGCATTCCGGGATATTTATCACCGGGACGGTCAAGCACTTCCTGGATCTTCTGATTCAGCAGCTTCTTGTCGAGGTCACCTAAATAAACAGAGTAGGGCGTTTTTGCTTCAAACACCTGGATAGGATAACCCGATGCTGTGACCAGAGAATCGACACCCATTTCAAATTGAGCGCCTTGTCCGTAGGGTACATATCTCAAAGAATCAACACTGAAACGCGTACGGTTGGGATAGAGCCTGTCTCTTATACACATCTCCGAGCCCACGAGACTTCGGCCTATCTCGTATGCC
>JAENWZ010000287.1 GCA_016649795.1 Proteiniphilum sp.
AGTACGCCTCCTATTCCGAGAAGGAGCTGCTAAAGTTTGCCAACAAGGTGTGGAATGAGATTAACCTGCTTAATCTGCAGCAAAATATTCTCCCTACCCGCTTCCGAGCTGATCTGATACTGGAAAAGGGAGAGTGCCATTTTGTCAGAGGCGTACGTATCAGGAAGATTTAAAAGCACTGCCAATCTTCCCGGCTATCTCCTCAAACTCCTCTTTGGAGAGGCTCAACCTCTGGTTGGAAAGACTCATATCACCCTCTTTCTTTACAGGTATCAGATGGATGTGTGCGTGCGGCACCTCCAGCCCGATCACCATCACCCCAACACGTTTGCAGGGCACTGCAGTTTCTATCGCTTTCGCCACTTTTTTGGCAAAAACCATCATATCTGCCAGGAGCGTATCATCCAGATCGAAAAGATAATCTGTCTCCTTTTTGGGAACCACCAGTGTATGTCCTTTTGTCATCGGGTTGATATCCAGAAAAGCATAAAAGCTGTCATTTTCTGCAATCCGGTAAGAAGGTATCTCCCCTGCGATAATACTGCTAAAAATGGTTGCCATACTCGTTTTGTCAAATAGATATTTCCACTATCTCAAAGGTCATCGTTCCCGAGGGCACTATGATCTCGGCAACATCACCCACTTTTTTGCCCATCAACCCCTGGGCGATGGGTGTGTTCACGGCAATCCTGGCGTTTTTCAGATCCGCCTCATTTTCCGAAACCAGTGTATAGGTCATCATCTTTTTCGTATGCACGTTTTTGATGGTCACCTTGTTCATGATCTGCACTTCATCGGTGCCGATTGTACTCTCGTCGATCAGGCGGGCACTGGCGATAAGGCTTTTCAATTGAGATATTTTACCTTCCAGCATCCCTTGTGCTTCCTTCGCGGCATCATACTCCGCATTTTCAGATAAATCACCTTTATCTCTGGCATCGGCAATCTGTCGTGAGATTTCCGGCCTCTGCACAGATTCCATCTCTTTCAATTCTTCTTTCAACTTCCGAAGACCTTCTCCGGTCATGTAAGTTACAGTCATAATTATTTTTTCTCCATCTTTTACGTTGATAACACAGAACACAAAGAAAAAGAATTCCGGCCTCTCTGTTTAAGACCGGAACTCCCTCTTTTCCATGATGTAATTGCCACAAAGATAAAAAATTTATTCCAAACAAACAAATCTTCCGGAATATGTTTTACAACACTTTTTTCAGTTCATCCGACAGCTGTGCATAGTCTTCGATTCGTGCAACAATGTCTCCTTCACGGTTCAGTATGAATGCTGTAGGGATCTCTCTCACGTTGTACATAGAGAGCAGACGGGCATTGACCGATTGCGGATCGCGCACGGTGATCCAGGGCAGGTTGTCTGCCGATGTTTTCCAAAAATGCTCATCGGAATCGAACGAGATCTGGTAGATCTCAAAGCCGCGTGATTTGTATTGTCTGTACAGACTGTTCAGTCCGATATTGTGTTTCGGTGAGAAGTCGGCATCGTAGACCACAAAATCGAGCAGGACCGCTTTCCCTTTAAGTGAGGAGAGAGCCACCTTCTCACCGTTCACCTCCTGCAAAACGATATCGGGCAGCCCCGAACCTGTCTCCACCGGTGCGCTTTCAAGCAGTTTCGTCTGCTGTTCCTGCTGTCTTCTGGTCTTCAGTGCGTTCATCGTGAACTCATACAAATGTTTCGATCGCTCTGTATCGGGATAATAACGGTTCCACGATGTGGCAACAGCACCGAACATGGGATAATCCTTCCGGTTAAAGGGATCAAAAATCAGATAATCATTTATCTTCTGAAAAACGGCATAATAGGCAGCGGCACTCGATGGGTTTCCGAGAATTATTGGGGATATCTCTGCTTTGTAATCAATCAGGGTTGTATCGAGCTGTGTGAGAAATGTGATATCATCCATCGTCCCGGCTTTATGCTGATTTTCCAGCTCCGTGATTCTCCGGGCTGTCTGCATCACGAGCGCATCCACCTTCTTCAGCTGGTCGTTGGAAGGTGAATCCTTTACGGTAAAAGATCGGTAGAGATCAGAAGCTTCGGCCTCCACCCGCAGTGTTTCCACGGAATCCACAGCAAAAGCCGCAGTCTGGTTTCCCAGGCGAAGCTGATAAAATTCGGGATTTGCGGGAGCAGGCTGCCTGAAGGCAAAAGCCCCGTCGCTTTTCAATATCACCGAGTCGAGCAGCAGAGCACCCCCAAGCCCGCGATGCTCAAGGTAAAGGGTATCTCCTTCCGCAGCGCTGATATTACCCTCAATCCGAAAGCTGTCACCTTTTTCACATGCGAACAATCCACCGATCAGCAGGATCAACAAAACTATCTTTTCAATACTTTTCTTCATATGGCCATATTTTGAAAGTGCAAACTTAACCATTTTTCAGCAAAAAGCGGTAATAGAGGTGAAATTTTCAGTAATCATGGTATTGCATGGCGGAAGTGAAAATCAGAGGTGGGTCCAAAAAAGTTACGCATCTTTTCAAGTGAGATATACCGATTATCTTTTTTTAATTTTTTATGTCCTTTATTTGACATATACAATATTTTTACTAAATTTACCCAGGGTTAACGCATAAAAGTTCCAAAAAAATATAGGTTATCAACAATTTACGCAACTGACTGTTAATAACTTAGCTTGTATATTGTTGAAATAAAGTTATATCTTTGACATAAAAAAGATATGCACACACAAAAGACCTCGCTACATA
>JAENWZ010000252.1 GCA_016649795.1 Proteiniphilum sp.
CAGTGATGTCTACCTGCTATCGTTCAACGGCCCGGATGTTACCGTCACCGACTACCCGTCGCTGCCCCTGCCGGTGAAGCACGCCGCTGCTGCCACCATTGGATCCAAAGTCTATCTGACGGGTGGTGAGCAGTCAGACGGTACCGCCTCGCCACAGCACTTGATGCTCGACATCAACAATCTGAGCGCGGGCTGGCAGGAGCTCCCCTTGCTTCCGCAGCCTGTCTCGGGTGCCACGCTCATCGCACAGCAGGATGGTGAAGAGATCTCCCTCTTCCTCTTTGGAGGAAGGAGAAAGAATGATACTACAACAGACTTCTACTCATCGGTCTACCATTATCGTCCTTCCAACGGAATATGGAAAAAGAGAAGCGATATACAATTGAAAAATGAAGCTCCCCTACCGCTTGCCATGGCCGGCGCCGCTGCTGTGGGGGCTTCACATATCCTGCTTTACGGAGGAGACAATGGAGAGATCTTCAATCAAGTGGAGGAGGCAAACAACAATGGATTATCTGAAATGAGAGACAGTCTGCAGTTACATCATACCGGTTTCAACAACCGTGTACTGGTCTACAACACAGTTACTGATGGCTGGTTTGAAGCAGGAGTGACTCTCAGCCCTCCGGTAGCCGTCGGCTCCGTGCACTCCGATGGGAAAAACATTTATATCGCAGGCGGGGAGATACGTCCGGGTGTGCGATCACCCTACATTACACAACTCTCTTACACCACACAGTCCACCTTCGGCTGGCTAAACTATACTGTACTGCTCCTCTATTTCGGGGGAATGCTTCTTCTCGGTTTCTTCTTTATGAAACGCAATAAGAACACTGACGACTTCTTCAAGGCAAGCGGGCGCATCCCCTGGTGGGCAGCAGGCATCAGCATCTTTGCCACCACCCTGAGCGCTATAACCTTCCTCTCCATACCGGCCAAGACCTATGCCACCGACTGGCGCATGCTGATATTTAATATATGTATCATCCTGATCGTGCCGGTGGTCATTCGTTACTTCCTTCCCTTCTTCCGGAGGTTCAACTTCGACACCGCCTATCAGTACCTGGAGCACCGCTTCAGCCGCCCTGTCCGGTGGCTCGCCTCGACGCTTTTCGTCATCTTTATGATCAGCCGTATTGCCATCGTCCTCTTCCTTCCCTCGCTGGCGCTCCATGCAGTCACTGGCTTCAACATCTATCTATCCATCATCGTGATGGGTATCGTCACCATTATCTACAGCACCAGCGGTGGTATGGAGGCAGTGGTATGGGGCGATGTGATTCAGGGTTTTATACTGGTCTTCGGCGCCATTACTGCTTTTATATTTATGATTGCGGGTATTGAAGGTGGCTTCAGTGAGTTCTGGAGTACTTCAATTGAGTTTCATAAGTTCCGCACCTTCGACTTTCGGTTCGACTTCACACAGCCGGTTTTTTGGGTGGTGCTTATTGGCGGGGTGGCCAACTCCCTCATCACATACACCAGCGATCAGTCGGTAGTGCAACGTTACATGAGCACCAAAGACGAGAAAGCTACTGCCCGCAGCATCTGGCTCAACGGCATACTGAGCATACCAATCACCATCCTCTTCTTTCTTATCGGTACCGGTCTTTTTGCTTTCTATAAAGACAATACAGCACAGATGATGGTCGCCAACCCCAATATAGACTCGGTCTTTCCCCAGTTCATCGTCACCGAGATGCCGGCAGGGCTGGCAGGATTATTAATCGCAGCCGTTTTTGCAGCAGCCATGTCCACCCTCTCCTCCAACATTAACTCATCGGCGGCGGTGATAACCTCCGACTTCTTCAAGACTCTCTCAAAAAGGAGTACTTTCTCTTCTCAGATGCAGGTAGCCCGCTGGTCCGGCCTCTTCTGCGGTCTGCTCGGCATGGGCATGGCACTGATTCTCGCCACCTGGAACATTGCCTCACTGTGGGATCAGTTCAACACCTTCCTCGGTCTGCTGACAAGCGGACTGGGTGCCATCTTTATCCTCGGCATCTTCTTTCCGGGAGTAGGCTCAAAAGCAGCGCTTATCGGAGTGATCTCAGGACTGGTTGTGCTTTTGCTAGTGAAAACCAATACCCCGCTATCCTTTCTTCTTTACGGATTTATCGGGATGACTGCCAGCATCGTGATCGCGTTTGCTTTCAGCTTTATCTTCCCTAACAGGAAAGAGATAAGAGATTTCACATGGAATGGGATAAAAGGTAAAAAGTGAAGATCCCGATTTATCAGTATTGCTGATCGCTGAAAGCTAATCGCTAATAACAATACCACTCATACATCCGACGGACCCCTTCTTCAATTTCAATCTGATGTCTCCAGCCCAGGGCATTTAGTTTGGAGGGGTCGGTCAGTTTGCGCATGGTGCCATCCGGTTTAGAAGGGTCAAAAACAATCTCTCCGTTGAAACCGATCGTCTCACCAATTAAAAAGGCCAGGTCGCGGATGCTGATCTCTCTTCCCGTACCGATATTGATATGGCAGTTGCGTACCTCCTCTTTTCCTGCCGAGAGGTCCGAAAAGTCCACCTGCTCCATGATAAAGACGCAGGCGTCGGCCATCTCCTCGCTCCAGAGGAACTCCCGCATCGGTTTGCCGCTGCCCCAGAGAGCAACCTGACCGCGTGTCACACCATATTTCCCCAGCAGGGCGATGATCTGTTCATCTGTTGCAGAACCCTTTGTTTCCTCAACCGCCCGATAATCTGCATCCGAGTCTATACCCTCCACCGGTCGCCGTTGCAGATCCTCACGGATCGCCTCCATATCGCCCTCCATCAGGCATTTCGCCAGGTGTATCTTGCGGATCATCGCCGGCAGCACGTGGCTCTTCTCCAGGTCGAAGTTATCGTTCGGTCCGTAGAGGTTGGTCGGCATCACGGCGATGAAGTTGGTGCCGTACTGCAGGTTAAAGCTCTCGCACATCTTCAGTCCCGCGATCTTGGCAATCGCATAGGGCTCGTTGGTGTACTCCAGCGGACCGGTCAGCAGCGTATCCTCGCTCATCGGCTGCGGTGCCTCTTTCGGGTAGATGCAGGTGCTGCCCAGGAAGAGCAACTTCTTCACGTTGTGCCTGAAGCTTTCCCCGATCACATTGTTCTGTATCTGCAGGTTGCAGTAGATGAAATCAGCCCGGTAGATGTTATTGGCCATGATGCCGCCCACATGCGCCTGTCTCTTATACACATCTCCGAGCCCACGA
>JAENWZ010000300.1 GCA_016649795.1 Proteiniphilum sp.
CCACCCGATGAACATCAATGGATAGAAACGCATGGAGCTCCAAAATCGTATCGGGAGTACAGGAACATGGTGCGTAACTATTACCGCCGCAACTATCCCATGACAGAAGAAGCCCGTCAGCGACCTAATCTGAACCCGGGAGATGGATCAGTCTCCCGTATATGTCACGAACCAAGGGTATCGGTGTCTGTGCTGACCGATATGTTAGCCCCCTATATGAGTAGTGGTAAGCTACAGATATTGACAGACTATAAAGCGATAGGAGCCAATGTCACGGGAGATAATGTACGGGATATTGAGGTGGAGAATTTGCATAGCGCCGATCGGGTTATTCTCTCCGGCAAATCTTTTGTTGATGCTACAGAGTGTGGAGACCTGCTTCCACTCACCGGTACCGAGTATATAACCGGTACTGAATCCAAACAGATGACCGGAGAGCTGCATGCACCTGAGAAAGCCGATCCAATGAATAACCAGGCTTTTACGGTTTGTTTTGCAATGGATTATCAACCGGGTGTGGACAACGTACAGGATCCTCCTGAAGGTTATGGTTTCTGGAGTAATTATATTCCGGAGATGACTCCGCCATGGTCAGGACAATTACTGGATCTCACCTACTCCGATCCGCGCACACTGAAACCCAAAAAACTGGGGTTTAACCCTACCGGCAAGAATCTGGAGGGCGTATTGAACCTATGGAACTACAGACGAATCATCAATCAGAAGAACTTTACCGAAGGAACCTATGATGGTGATGTCACTATTGTGAACTGGCCTCAGAACGATTTCTTTCCTGGTAATCTGATTGATGTTCCTGAGAAGGAGTTCAAGAAGAATATAGCCAGTGCGAAGCAACTGAGTCACTCACTTTTTTACTGGCTTCAGACAGAAGCCCCCCGACCCGATGGTGAAGCAGGATGGCGGGGGCTGAGGCTACGGGGCGACGTGATGGGAACCGAAGATGGCATGGCCAAATATCCTTACATCAGAGAGGCAAGGAGAATACGAGCTGAGTTCACTGTCCTTGAGGAGCATGTGGGAGCAGAGAACCGAAAACTGGTGGCGGGTGATATCACCGGCAAACAATCAGCAGATTTCCATGACAGCGTTGGTGTCGGATACTATCATATAGATCTTCATCCCAGTTCACGGGGCAACAATTACATTGATTTCTCATCCCTCCCCTTCCAGATACCGCTGGGAGCACTGCTTCCACAGAGAATGAACAATCTTCTTCCTGCCAACAAGAACATTGGAACAACCCATATTACCAACGGTTGTTACAGGTTGCACCCCGTGGAATGGAGCATCGGTGAGGCAGTAGGTTGTCTGATCGCTTTCGCGGAAAAGAAGAAAGTGCCTTTCCGGGCGGTCCGGGAGGAGAAGAGTCTCCTTGCCGAATTCCAGCGGGAGATTGAAAGTCAGGGCATTGAAACAGAGTGGCCCCGGTAACGGGCCATTGCTTTTACCCAGGAAGGTGCAAATGTTCTCTTCAAATGATCATTCGTTTTGACGCAAAAAATATGAAACAAGCAATTAAATTATTTCAAACAAGCAGACACCTCCTAATAGTGCTGATGATACTGGGTATAACCTCCGTTACCTTTTCACAAACTCAATATTACGATGCCTCCCAGTTTCCGCTGATTGGTAAAATCACGGAAGATACTGAGACACGCTATGAGCGGCTGCCGACGTATCTACAGAGCGTAACCCGCACTCCCGTATGGCAACTGGGTAAAAACACATCCGGTCTTGCACTTCGTTTTCGCAGCAATACAACCCGGGTATCTGCCAGATGGAGCCTGCTCGGGGATGTGAGTATGAATCATATGACCGACACGGGGATAAAAGGTTTGGATCTCTACGCATGGAACGGTGAAAAGTGGCAGTTTGTGAACACCGGACGCCCCACAGCAAAGGAGAACGAAAAAGTGATCATCTCCAATATGGTTTCACAGGAAAGGGAATATTTGCTGTATCTTCCACTTTACGACGGTATAACAGACCTATCTATAGGTATTGATTCATCAGCATATATCGCAGCTCCCAAATTAGCCTATCCAGTAACCGTAAAACCGATTATTTGTTACGGAACCAGCATCACACAGGGAGGTTGTGCCACCCGTGCAGGAATGTCTTATACCAACATTCTCGGACGCTGGCTGAACAGGGAAGTGATCAACCTGGGATTCAGCGGTAACGGACAGCTGGATTACGAGATTGCAGATTTAATGAGTCAACGAACAGATGCCGCTCTTTTTGTCCTTGATTTCATCCCGAACGTAAATCTGGAACAGATCAGGAAAAAAACCGCCACCTTCACAGAGAAACTGCGCAGACAGAACAATCAGATTCCTATTCTTTTTGTAGAGTCGGTAATGTTTCCGCACTCAGCATTCGATCAGCACTCCTGCAATATTGTTGCTGACAAGAACAGAGCCCTTAAAGAAGAGTTTGATAAACTTATTCAAAACGGTTACGACAATATCTTTTATCTTTCAAGTGAAAAGCTGATAGGAATTGACGGTGAAGCGACCGTCGACGGTATTCATCTGACCGACCTTGGA
>JAENWZ010000274.1 GCA_016649795.1 Proteiniphilum sp.
CCCATGCAGAGCAGTCCCTGCGGGAGCGTGGCACTGGCCCCCTCCGCTAGGGGACGGGGAAGATCATTACCACTGTAGATGATCTCCAGGTTGCCCTTGGAATTTTGCAGAAACAGAAATACCTGATCAGAGAAATGTTTTTTGCCACCCTCCCACGGTTTACCGAACGGAAATGCCGAGCCGCCCGCCATGATGAAGTGGTTTCCCTGCTTCCCGAAGAAGCTGCCTGCCATCCCCTCGGTGAGGGTAGAGTCTTCCATCATCTCCATGGAGAATATATTGGTTTGGTGAAATCTGTTTATCTTCTCCGCCCTCATCGGTGTGAGGCAGAGAACGAAGATTAGAGCCGCGACGAGCGCTGAGATTCTCCGTGTGGAAGTGGTAAACATTCTGTTTATCCGTGTGGCAGCGGTTCTCGCGATCGTTTTCATGGTGACTGTTGTGGACATCATTACAAAGGTTGTTGTTCTTTAAAGGATTTCTTTCAGTTGCACTGTCTGGAACACCATGTCGGCCTGGCTACTCTCATAGAGGATGCCGATGGTTTCTTTGTCGATGCTGGTGATGCAGGAGTAGCCGCGACCGCTGTAGGCGTCGAGCAAGATATGCTTCTCTTCGGGCCATGTGTTGCCGTCGTCGAAGCTCACCTTGAGCGTGATGTGATGCCGTTTGGAGGTCGAGGCGGGGTTGACGAAAAGTAAAACTGATTTATCCTCTCCGTTCTCCTTATACAGATGTTTGTGGATGCTGGCCATGCAGGTGGGCTCTATCAGAGCCTTGCGGGAGGTGGGATGTTCGGTCCATGTCTCTCCCAGGTCGGCAGTTGTTGCGATGGTTCGTCCGTTCACCTCGTTGTTGCCTCTGTTGAGGTTGTCGCGCATATTGAGCATAAGGGTGCCGTCAGATAGCTCCACAACCATGCACTCGGTGGTGTTCTTTGCCGCAGGGTTGTCGGTGGTCCATGTCTTGCCGCCATCCCTGCTCCAGGTGATGTTTGAGAAGGGCATGCCGGTCTCGTCGCGGCCCTGTGTGGGGAAGACGAGGGTGCCGTCTTTCATCGTGATACCATGACCCGGGGCCGGGGCGAAGAGCCACCACTCTTTTTGCTTGATGGGAGTGATGTTGATGGGCTCGCTCCAGGTGAGGCCATCGTCCGTGCTTTTGGTGATGAGGAACTGCGAGGTCTCCTTCACGCCGTAGCCGGGTTGTGACCCTTTGGCTTGCCACTGATGAATATGACGGGTGCTGTCTTCTGTTAGTCCCTCCACCCAGCGGCCTGTCTCCCGGTCGAGCACGCCATGCATCCAGAGGCCGGCGACGTAGATATCGCCGGTGTTGTCATCGACCAGGATACAGGCATCGCTCACCCCATTGTATTTTTCGGGTAGGCCGCCCCACTCATTCCTGTCGAGCACCACCTGCATCGGCTCCCAGGTGCGCCCGCCGTTTAGGCTGCGGTGCAGGGCTATATCCATATGTCCCTGCAGGTCGCGCGCGCTCTCATAGCGGGCATCGAAGATAGCCAATAGTGTACCCTTACGGGAGGTGGTCAGTCCCGGGATACGGGAGGTGTGGACGCCGTCCTGACCGTGCTGTCTCAAGGCCACACCTGTTCTCAACGGTATCACATCTGTGTCGGGAAGGTGGAGCTTCCCATTGTCGGTGACGATCTCTTTGCATTGAAAACCGATCTGGTGGGTGAGGTCGACTGATGCTTTCAGGGTGATGGTGACCCATAGAGTGAGTGTATCTTCCGTCACGGGAAAGTGATCGGTGAAAGACACCGTAGTGCCCTGTGGTACTGCTTCTCCTACTGTTATACTTGTGTTGAAGTTACTCTTCTCATCAGCTTTGAAGAGCGACACTTTGGCTATATCTCCGATTGCAGTGGTACCTTCCAGCGAGAGCACCACCTTCTCCAGGGTGTACTCTTCCGGCAGCTGCCGGATCAATTCAATCTTCTGCACCGGGTTAAACTCTTTCTGCGTCAGCACCGGGAGCACCGGGGAGGTGACTTCCATTTTCACATAGTCGTTGTAGCCGCATGAGATCATTAGTACCATTAATGCGGGCAAAATCATTTTCATCTTTTGCATAGAGAATAGTAAATTAGTAGTACATTAATATTCATGATTAAAATATTGAGTCCACTTTAAATAGTGATTAAATTATTTTGAATTAATCCCGTCGTTCTCTGAATTTGAAATCTCTTCGAGGTCAAGAGATGGAAGAATTGATTATGCCAGGCCATGGGGTCATCGTACTTCTTTGCTTCACGCTTCCTCATAAGATTGGAAGGTGTACGAAAGATGTTTAATTGCGGTGTTGTATCTGTTTTTCTGAACATATGGTTTTATTTGTATAACTGACTGCAAGTTGTGAAATATATCACTGATGAACAAGTGTTGAATGAACTATTTTTCCGAAATTCTTCCCACTTCTCTGCGGTTTTCTCCGGCTGATTTTGTCAGGTCGTCACCCAGATCTTTCCTGGCCTCATTTGCAATATTCTCAAGTGATTGCACAATTTCAGGATAGGATTCACTTACATCATATCGTTCACCCGGGTCACGACGCAGGTCGTAGAGTGCTCCCTCTATCGGGAAATTATCATTGACTGTTCCGGGCATCCCTTCTTTACCCGGCTGGAACCCTTCGTAGGTGCGTCCCGGATGAGGGAAGAGCAGCTTCCAGTCGCCATGTCTCACAGCCTCCAGACTATTCCGCCGGTAGTAGTAATAGAAAGTCTCCCTCGGTTTTGCAGTCAGATCCCCCTTGAGTATAGGTAAGAGGCTGACACCGTCAATTTTTTTAATAGGTAAAGGTGCTCCCGTGATCTCTGCCAGGGTAGGAAGGATATCCATCGCAGCTACAAGACTGTTGGAGACACCACCTTCGGGAATCACTCCCTTCCATAGCATGATGCAAGGCACACGTTGACCTCCCTCGAAGGTGCTCCCTTTACCTTCG
>JAENWZ010000200.1 GCA_016649795.1 Proteiniphilum sp.
ATTGTTACTGAATTTGCGAATAAAACAAAAATTTTAGTAGTGAAAAGGTTTAAATATTATATAACGTTAAATCGTTCCAATTAATTTAAACATTTGATTTAATCATTTGTTTAAATTGAAAAATGAATATACATTTGTCCTTTAAATAAAAACAGAAGAACAATGGAAACAGTCACAACAGAAGAAAAAATTATCCGTGCAGCCGACAAGCTTTTTACTCAGAAAGGATATGCTGCCACCAGAACCAGGGACATTGCCGAGGAGGCAGGAACCAATCTGGCGCTGCTGAACTACTATTTCGGCAGTAAAGAGAAACTATTTAAATATGTTGTACAGGGGAAGTTAAAGATGTTGCTTGGCGCAATGGGGCCGGCATTATCTGACGAGCATATTTCTCTTGAAGACAAAATAAGTTTGATCACGGAAAATTATACCAACCTGTTGCTCGAAAATGAGGAACTACCCATTTTTATACTCAATGAGCTCACGGTGAACAGGGAACTTTTCGCAAAGATCACACAAAATACGCGTCAGATTGCACAACCGGTACTTGAAAAGCAATTAAAGGAGAGAGGTGTTGAAATATCTACAACAGATTTAATAATCAACACATTGAGTATGACCTTGTTCCCGTTTATTGCAAAACCTCTGATTACATCATCGGGGTTGGTTAAAGAAGAAGAATTTGTGAAATTTGTGACTGATAGGAAAAAGAAAATTATAGAGTGGATTATAAAAATAACCATTTAAAAATGAAATCATGAATCTTAGGATATCTCTCATTTCAGTGGGGTTAATCTGGTTGAACAGTATACTTGTACCTGCGCAGATCATTACGCTGGATGAAATACAGGAGAAGGCCAGAGTCAACTATCCTGCAATAGCTCAATATGACCTCATCGAAAAAACAAGAAATTTCAGTATTGCGAATGCGAACAAGGCATATCTACCGCAAGGGACGCTGAGTGCGCAGGCTACATGGCAGTCTGATGTAACCCATATCGATATTGATTTACCGGAAGGAATGCCACCTATCAATATACCGGTGCCCGATCAGGATCAATATCGGATAGTAGCCGAACTGAACCAGCTGATCTGGGACGGAGGCAATATTTCAGCTCAGAAGAAGAGCCTGGAAGCCAACGCGGAATTAGAGAAGAATCAGTTGGACACAGAGATTTATGCCCTTAGAGAGCGTGTGAATAATCTCTACTTCGGCATTTTGCTGATGAAAGGGAATCTACAGCAACAGGAGATCCTGGAGAAAGAACTGCAACGGAACTATGATAACGTGCAGACCTACCTGCAAAACGGCGTGGCCAACGAGGCCGACCTGAGTGCGGTGAAGGTGGAACAGCTGAAAGCGGGACAACAGCGAATCCGGTTGGAATCGACACTGGATGCCTATATCCGGATGCTATCGGTGCTGGCAGGAGAATCACTCCATAAGAAGATGACTTTTGTGAAACCCAACCCCGATGCCGAACTGCTATCTCCCGTGATCAACCGCCCGGAGCTGAAGATGTTCAGCGCACAGGAGGAGGCCATTGAATCACAAAAAACGTTGCTGAAAGCAAAGAATATGCCTAAGCTGGGTGCCTTTGCACAGGGGGGCTACGGAAAACCGGGACTCAATATGTTCGACACCGAATTTTCACCTTACTTTTTGGGAGGGATCCGCCTCTCATGGAACTTTGGCAATCTCTACACGCTGAATAACGATAAGAAGAAGATCGATTTGCAGAAACAGACAGTGAACACGCAAAAGGAGACCTTCCTGCATAATCTGAATTTGATGATACCGCAACAGCAGATTGAGATTGAAAAATATAAAAAGACGATGCAGGATGATGACGAGATCATACGCCATCAGACATTGATGCGCAAAGCAGCCGAGGTGAAGGTGGAGAATGGCACCATGACCGTCTCAGACCTCATGAAGGAGATCAATTCCGAGGAGGCGGCCAAACAGGCTAAAACACTGCATGAAACGCAATACCTCATGTCGGTCTACTCACTGAAATATACGACAAACCAGTGAATAAGCGGTAAGTGGTAAGCCGTAAGCCGTAAGCGGAAAGCGGTTACAGAAATAAATAATAAGCATAAAATAACATTGAACTATGAAACCATTCAGATTACTCACAACGATATCAGCCTCCCTCCTCCTACTCTCATGCAGCAAAGGAAACAGCGATTACGATGCTACGGGGTCGTTCGAAGCCACGGAAATCATCGTTTCTTCTCAGGCTAACGGACGCATCCTGGCACTGAACGTGAACGAGGGTGAGCAATTGCAAACAGGTCAGATAGTAGGCCACATAGACAGTACGCAGCTCTGGCTGCAGAAAATGAGCCTTCTTACCAACGCTGAAGGTGTCCGGGCCCAGCAACCCGATATCAGCAAACAGACAGCTGCCATCCAGGAACAGATCAAAACCCTGGAACGGGAAAAGGCACGGACACAACGGTTGATCGCCGCCAATGCGGCCAACCGGAAGCAACTGGATGATATAGAGTCGCAGATAGAGGTGCTGCAGCGTCAGCTCTCGGCACAAACATCCACACTCAAAAAAAGTAGTCAAAACATCTCTGCACAGAGTTCTACTATTGATATTCAGGTGGCACAACTGGACGATCAGCTGGAGAAGACGCGGATCACATCACCTATCGCCGGCACGGTACTGAACAGATATGCCGAAATGGGCGAACTGGCTACCATGGGTACTCCCCTCTTCAAAATTGCCGACACAGGCACCCTGTTCCTGAGGGCTTATGTGACAAACGACCAGCTGGTGTTAATCAAACTGAATGATGAGGTGGCAGTGCGGGTGGATGACGGACAAGGCGGCATGAGGTCATATAAAGGCCGGATCAGCTGGATATCCGATAAATCGGAGTTTACGCCCAAAACCATACAGACAAAAAACGAAAGAGCCAACCTGGTGTATGCACTAAAAATAGCTGTTCTCAACGATGGCTTCCTGAAGATAGGAATGTATGGAGAAGTGAAGTTTTAAACACCTACGTGAAAATACACTTCAGACAGAACGATATTGTAAAAACCGGGTAAACGGACAGCAATGAAAACATTTAACTGAACTTTTGCATCTATCCCTGTAAAACATTTACAGCTAAATATAAGACATTTCGGTGTTTAGCGGAGCAGATAAAGAAAACTACAACAAAATGATTGAAGTTGAAAATTTACATAAGAGTTACGCCAAAGGCAAGGTGAAGGCACTCAATGGAGTCACTTTCTCCGTGGAAGATGGTGAGATCTTTGGTGTGATTGGACCGGATGGAGCCGGTAAATCATCGCTTTTTCGCATTCTCGCCTCGCTCTTGCTACCCGACAGCGGCAACGCCATCATGAACGGGCACGATGTGGTGAAGGATTACCGGAAGATCAGGCAGATCATCGGCTATATGCCGGGGCGGTTTTCACTCTACCAGGATCTGACCGTGGAGGAAAACCTGACGTTTTTCGCTACCCTCTTCAATACGACCATTGAGGAGAATTACCATCTTATCAAAGATATCTATCAACAGATTGAACCCTTTAAAAAACGACGTGCAGGCGCACTTTCCGGCGGAATGAAACAAAAGCTGGCATTGAGTTGTGCACTGATCCATAAACCGGATATTTTGATATTGGATGAACCTACGACCGGGGTAGATCCTGTTTCAAGAAAAGAGTTCTGGGATATGCTGGGGCGGCTGAAAGAACAGGGAATTATTATCCTTGTTTCCACGGCATATATGGATGAAGCCAGTCGCTGCGATAGAATCGCGCTGATTCGTGAAGGGGAGTTTATCGCGAACACCACCCCACAGGGTATCATCGATGATTACTCCGAAATATTGTGGTCGGTGGAAGGCACCCACATGTCTGCCCTGCTGTCCGCCCTGCGTGGTTTCTCAGCAATAAAGACCAGCTTCGCTTTTGGCGACAAGCATCATATTACCGTAGAGAAAGAGTTGAGCCCCGATGAGCTGAGGCAATACCTCGTAAATAAAGGTTTCGGCGATGTACGTATCGCTCCTGTTAAACCCACTGTAGAAGATTGTTTCATGGCAATTTGAAAGTGAAAAACGAAAAGTGAAGAGTGAAAGATGAAAAAAAGTGGATGATGAATAAAGTAATAGAGGTTTCGGGCCTGACTAAGATGTTCGGCAATTTTACGGCGGTAGATCATATCACTTTTGATGTGAGGGAGGGAGAGATTTTCGGGTTTCTCGGTGCCAACGGTGCAGGAAAGACTACTGCGATGCAGATGCTTTGCGGTATCAGTATGCCGACGGCAGGAGAAGGAACCGTGGCAGGCTACGATATCATTAAAGAGAATGAGTTGATCAAACGAAATATCGGGTACATGAGCCAGAAGTTCTCTCTGTATGAAGACCTCAGGGTGTGGG
>JAENWZ010000362.1 GCA_016649795.1 Proteiniphilum sp.
GATGAAGTATCATCTGATACCGGTATCGGGAACCCGAAGAGATCGACTGCGAAGAAGGGGGAACGATACGTGAAGGCAGTGGTGGCGAAAATCACGGAGCTGCTGGTCGAGCTGAAGGGTGCGGAGTAGGATTGCCAGCTGAAATAGTTGTAATAAAGCATCTGAATTGTTTTATAAGAGAACAAATTATCATAAATTTGTCAGTTATTTCCTTGCCGGACCTTAAGCCGTTTTTTAGAGCAGAACAGAGAGTAAATGAGAAACCTCAAAATAATAAATAGTAGTAAATATGAGTAAACAGAGAGAGAAACTTTTCACAGATTTTCCTCTAGTAACCACAGAAGAGTGGATGGATGTCGTCACCAAAGACCTGAAAGGGGCCGATTTCCAGAAAAGACTGGTGTGGAGAACAAATGAAGGGTTTAATGTGAATCCTTTTTATCGTGCAGAAGATATTAAAGGATTGGCTGCAGCAGAGAACCTGCCGGGACTGTTCCCTTATATCCGCAGCACGAGAAAGGATAACGTATGGTATGTCCGTCAGGAGATTGACGTGACAGATTTTAATGCAGCCAACAAAAAAGCACTGGCCTTGCTGGAGAGGGGGATCACCTCCTTTGGTTTTTATCTGCCAGACGAGGGGATTACTGCCGGGAACCTGGCAATACTCCTCAAGGGAATTGCTCCCGACAAGGTGGAGCTGAACTTCAACACCTGCATCTCAAATACAATAGAGCTGGCAAGGCTGGTGGTCGATTATGTGACTGCTCAGAATGTCGACCTGATGCAGTGCTTCGGTTCCATTGAGTTCGATCCCTTCAGAAAGATCCTGAAACTGGGTGTGGATGAACCCAAATGGGTGGAGAAAGCGGTGGAGATAGTGAAGATTACTGCTCCCCTTCCTCGTTATCGCGCTATTTCAGTTACCGGAAACAGGATCAACGATGCCGGTGCTTTCAGCTATCAGGAGCTGGGTTACAGCCTCTCATACGGAAACCAGGTGCTGTCGAAGCTGATAGAGAACGGTGTGGACCCGTCTCTCGCGGCAAAAAGGATTAAATTTGCGTTTGGCGTCGGCCCCAACTATTTCATGGAGATAGCCAAATTCCGTGCTGCACGCTGGCTCTGGGCTGAGATTGTGAATGCCTACAAGCCACCCTGTGCACATGACTGTGACAACAAGGCGGATGACGGCACCTGCCGTTGTGCTGCCAAAATGAATATACACGCAACCACATCGCGTTTCAATCAGTCGTTGTACGATCCCTATGTGAACCTGCTGCGTACGCAGACAGAGGCTATGTCGGCTACCATTGGCGCCGTGGATTCACTCACCGTGCGTCCCTTCGATGAAGCGTTTGAAACACCTACCGCCTTTGCGGAACGTATTGCTGCCAACCAGCAGCTGCTGCTGAAAGAGGAGGCTCATTTCGATAAGATCACCGACCCCTCTTCCGGTTCATACATATTGAAACGCTCACCTCCTCACTGGCTGAACAGGCGTGGAAGCTGTTCCTCGAAACAGAAGAGACAGGCTTCTACGAAGCGCTGAAAGCAGGAACAGTACAGGATGCCGTCAATGCCACCTCTGATGTCCGTTTCAATGCTGTCGCCAATCGCAGGGAGATCATGCTGGGGACCAATCAATATCCCAACTTCGGGGAGTCGATGGCCGGAAAAATAGAGGATAAGGAGAAGCATGGCTGCGGATGTGGTGATAGCGACACAGCGACACCACTGAAGAAGCTTAATCATAAGCGTCTCTCCGATGCCTTCAGCGAGGTGCGTCTGGCCACAGAGCAAAGCGGTAAAACACCCAAAGTGTTTA
>JAENWZ010000309.1 GCA_016649795.1 Proteiniphilum sp.
AGTGAAAATAAGAACACCCGTTTCACCCTTTTGGGGCGGTACCGCCCCAAAAGGGTGAAACGGGTGTTCTTATTTTCACTTTTACTGTCATTTTTCACTCATCATTTTTTTCGTTTCTTTCAACCTGTATGATTCCCCACTCATGTTGACCAGATAGGCCTTATGCGTTATTCTATCCACCAGTGCTGCCGTAAGCACAGGGTCTCCAAAGATCTCTTCCCAGCGATCGAAGCCGAGATTTGTTGTGATGATGGTTGATTTTCTGCCTGTTCTTAAAGAGAGGTGATTAAACAACAGCTCTGCGCCTTGTTTATCGAAAGAGACATAACCAAATTCATCGCATATTACCAGATCATACTTTTCAAATTGGGTTTCTACCTGCTTTAACGTACGTAGGGAGTGCGATTCACGCAGCTGTGTAAGCAGACGATGTACGGTTGTAAACAGCACTTTATACCCCTGCATACAGGCTTTAAGCCCGAGCCCTATGGCGATATGTGTTTTACCGGTACCAGGGTTGCCCGAGAGTATCACGTTTTGGGCTGCCGCGATAAAATCCAATCTCTCCAGTAAAGGAAGTTTCTCTCGGGCACCTGGTGGTAATTGCCCCCGTTCAAGATCAGAAAGATACATTTTGGACGGGAAACGGGCATTCCTTATCTGCGCCCTTTTCCGGTTTTCAAGCCTGAGCTCATATTCTCGTTCCATGAGTTTCGCCAGGTACTCTTCATACTCAAGCCTCTCCCTGGCAGCTTCTGTTGCCAGTTCTTTGTAATCACGTCTGAAGACTGGTAATCTGAGCTCCTTACTGTATGTTGTTATTTGTTGATTGATAGTATCCATTGTAATTTTGTTTGATGCATTAACTCGGTTATCCCGACAAGCTGTTCTTTGGCCTTCATACTTATTTTGTCTTCTGACTCCATGATTGGGTTTACACAGGGTTTGTTCCCCAGTAGCGCCCTAAGTTTTTCAACGGACACCCCCTGACGACAGGTGTCCAGCAAGCGCCTGACCGATGCCTCCAGTTTTTCCTCACTCACACTCTGCTCTCTACAGTACGTAAGCAGTTCGATAAATTCACGCGGCTCATTTTGGAAGTAATCCGTATACAGGCCTCCAAGGTAATGGTTGTCGGCAAGGGCCAGACTACCGGAGAGAGCACCCGGCTTTTTCTTAAATGTTGACAGGTAATGTTCTATCTCAACGCTCCAGTAATGCTTCTCGTAACTTCTGGTGTGAGTGGCAACTCGTTTGTTTTGCACATATATCTGCAACTCTCTGCTACGGACACTCACATCAACAAATTCTCCTACAAGATGATCTGGTACCGAGTAGCGGTTGGTACGATAGCTGATGGTGGCATATTTATCTACCCTCGATTGCACCTGCTCACTGCAGATCAACCCCGTAGAGGGATGTTTACCCAGGACTCTTTTCTCTTGCAAAAAAAGCTCATCGGCACTCTTACCCGTACCTTGCTGCTTTGTTCCATTGAGCCTCTTTAAGGTGGCTTCAAGCCAATCCTGCGCCTGTCGTGCATCAGCAAAGTAGTCCTTAGGGGCGAAGGCTTTACGGCGGACATATTCCACGCTGCGCTCGACATGGCCCTTTTCATTTCCACGATAGATATTACAAAACCGATGGCTAAATTGATAATGCCCTCGTAACTGGAGTAGTGCCTGGGTGGGTTCTTTTTCATGACGACCCACAAACTTGGCTACCGCAACACGCATATTGTCATAGACCATCTCCCGGTAAACGCCTCCAATCGTTTGATAAAAGCGTACATGCGACTCCATAAAAGCGAGCGTGTCTTGACGGTCATAGATAAAGGCGTATCGGTAATTGCTGTAGGCAGAGGTAAAAACAGCCAGCTGCAACGATCTGAGTTTACCTGCAATACATAGTTTGATCTCACCCCAGTCAAACTCGCATATTTCACCTGCCTGGTAAACCTGACGAATATAAGCCTCTTTATACCTTTGCCGGTTCTCTTTATGCGTGATGTGATTACACACCGTGGTGTAACCAATATCAAACCCTTGCCCCTGTAGCTCCTCAAGGATGTCCTTTTTCTTTAGCATCTGCTTTCGCATACCAAGCTGTTGCTTCTTCTCGTTATCCGCAAGGAGCCCGTCTATGGCAGCCTCCACCTCCGGGGTTAATTTGAGCTTAGAGCGAGGTGTACTCATCTTATAGATGGGCTCTACAGACAAATTACTTGCCTGAGCTGTTTCTATACAGACGGCCGACTGTAATGTTTTCTCGTGCTCCTGTAGGTACTTTTTTACTGTCTTGCGGCTAATTTGATGATCACGGGCAATTTGTCTATGGCTTTTACCTTCACGATAGCTGCTGATAATGATTTCTTGTTTTGTATACATACTTATCATGTTTTATGAACGGATTAAATCCATTCAAGTTTGTAAGTGGTATACTTTTCGATTGAAATGTGGGGTACTTCCTA
>JAENWZ010000162.1 GCA_016649795.1 Proteiniphilum sp.
AGTAGTCGATATTCATCTTTCCCTGGTAGAGGCCGTAGAGCGAGAGAATCCAGGAGCGGGGTGCATACTCGATCTTTATACTGCCGGTGGTGGCGGGAAAGCGAGGTATCTGGTTGCTGATGCTTTCATATTGCGTCTCTTTCCAGTCGTCACGCACATTTTTATAGACTCCTTTGTTGATCCCGAAATCGGCTCCGATATTCAGTTCTTTCACCGGGTTCACCAGCAGGGTCATCTCTATTCCCTGCACCACCGCATCGTCTATATTGCGCCACTGGTAGGTATAACCCAGATTTTTCACGTTTTCATCGGCATCGGTAAAGTCGATCTTGTCCTTCAGGTAGGTGTAAAACAGGTTGGCACTCACCTGAAACCGGTGTCCGTAATAATCGGCCGAGAGGTTGGCACTGCGCGATGTCTCCGCCTTCAGCTCCGACGATTTCCATACCCGGGGCGAGCCGCTGCAGAGATGCAGGTCCTCCGAGAAGCCGTAAGGAGCCCGGAATCCCGTTCCTACATTGGCACGGAGAGTAAGGTGCTCACCCGCGTTGTACTTCACTGCCAGACGCGGGTTGAAGCTTGTCCTGCTGAACCGGGTCGTCGGGAAATCCTGATCAAACACCTGCCTGTCGGAAGCGTACTCTTCTCCCGAGTTATGGCGGTCGATGCGTACGCCAGGCACCACCGTCAGACGGGGTGTCACCTGCCACTCATCCTGAATGAAAGCGCCCATCTCATGGGCATGTTTTCTGGCTGTAGACTTGTATGAGTCTCCGTACCACTCATTATTCCCATCCACCACCACATACATCCCCGACTCATTCAGTCGGGTCACATAATTCTGCAGACCCACCAGGAGACTTTGATTACCCAGCTGCTTGCCAAGGGTGAGTGTCGATATCAGCGAGTTCTCCTCTGCCAGGTAGGGACGCATATCCTGCACATCGGGTGCTACACCTTCGTGGGTATCCATATAGTCCGAAAGATAAGAGTCGTTGGTGGCATTTCTGTTATGGTTGATGAAAGAATTGTTGAAATTCAGTTCACTGCCGTTACCCAATTCAATCCTGTAGTTCGCTTCCGCCTCGTAGCGGTCGGTAGTGATATTTTCTGTTCCCTTGGTAAAAGGGTTTTTGTATGCATCATCGGTGATGACTCCTCCTTCCCGTTTCTCGTTGATCGCCTTCCCGCGAAAGATAAGCTTGTCATTCCCGAAAAAGGGATTCTCAATGTAGAGGCTTGCACCTATATTATGCAGCCTGGAGGCTACCCTGTCGGATATGCCATCCTTCTGTTTCACCTCCTCACGGCTGTTCCCTTCACCGGTAGCATCAATCACACTCTGGTCTATCTTTTGTGCATAGAGACTCAGTCCAATGTTCCCTTTCTTATTCAGCATGGATGCATTGAGGTTATATATGTTGGATTGATGGGAGCCGAACTGAACATCAGCACTGATAGTAGGGATGGGTGAAGGCTCCCGGGTTATGATATTGATGGCACCCGCGATGGCACTGCTGCCGTAGAGGGCTGAGCCTGCACCTTTCACCACCTCAATCCGGTCCACATCGCCCGTGCCTATCTGCTCCAGTCCGTACACACTCGCCAGACCGGAATAGACAGGCTGCCCGTTGATCAGCACCTGGGTGTGCTCCGAGCCAAGCCCCTGCATGCGCACCATGGTGAAGTTGCACGACTGGCACTGGTTCTCCACACGGATGCCGGGGACGCCCTCCAGTGCCTCAAACACGTTCCATGCGTTCTTGTTCCTGAGTGCCTGTGAGGTGACCACTTCCGTACGGATGGGTACATTCTTGACATAGTATTGCGTCCGCGTACCTGTCACCACCACCTGCTCCAGGTTGAAGATATCCTCCTCGAGCTCAAAAAAGAGCTTTGCCTCTCTGCCTCTTTCCATGATTACCTCCTTCTCCTGCGGCTTGTAGCCCACGAACCGTGCGATGATGGTCTGCTTCCCCTCCGGCAGATTCGCCAGTTGAAAGTGACCGCTGTCATCTGCAGCGGTCGCCATGTTTGTGCCCTGCACAAAGATGGTAGCATAGGGGATGTGGTTGTTGGTTCCTTTTTCTTTTACATCGCCAATGAGTATGGCGTTGGTTGCGTCTGCCTGCGCAAAGGCGTCGATCGCAAAAAGCGATGCAAGCAGATACAGGCAGATCTGTTTCATTAAAATCTTCTTCATTGTTAGTCTGAAATTTATGTTTGTTATCTCTTCAATTGAATCCAAAACGGAGGGTCATAATTAACGCCTGCACTTTTTTATTGTGGTGCACTGTTAAAATGATCCGGGGCAGGTTGTTTGTTCCTGCATTGCTCCCTGCGGATTCATTTATCCATGCAAAAGTACGCCCAAAACAGAGAGCCGGCAATGACCCATTATAAGTATAAATAGTCGGATAAATGCTTATTTTATGGTATTGTGACGCCGTTTTTTTTGATCCAATTTTGTATCCTGAAAAGCAGACCGGATAATAAATAGTAAAAATGGAGTAGCATCTGATCCCGATCCGGCTGTTGATATGATTGTTGCGGGTTTCATCATGCTTCAGTGTGAACAGATAAAAATCAGTTACAAATGAACAGAAAAATAATATTCCTGCTCCTTTGCCTTTTTACAGGCATTGCAGCAGCTTTCTCTCAGCAAAACAATATATTTACCGGAACAGTTACCGGCGAAGAGAACGAGAAGCTGGCCGGTGCTACGGTCTTCTTTGAGGAGCTGGGTATAGGAGATGATACTGATCTCGCGGGTAATTTTCAGGTTACCGATATCCCCAACGGGTCACACAGGGTGATCGTCAGCTACATGGGCTACGAAACGGTGACGAAAGAGATAGGGTTTCAGAAGGGTGAACCACAGAAAGAGGATTTCCTTCTGATGCCCGATGGTCAGCTCCTGCTGGAGGTGGAGGTGTTCGGACTGCGGCGTGAACGACCGGAGAAGATGGATGCACTCACCCGTATACCGCTGCGCATCGATGAGCAGGTGCAGAGCATTTCGGTGATCTCGCAGAAGATGCTCACCGACCAGGGAGTGCTCACCCTCAACGATGCGGTGAGGAACGCCCCAGGGGTAGGTACCTTCGCCACCTTCGGCAACACCACCGAGAGCCTCACCTCCCGCGGATACAGGGGTATACCGGTGGTGAAGAACGGCGTGCGTATCCACTCCGACTTCAGGGGCCGCGGCTTTCTTACTGATATGCAGGGGGTGGAGACGATACAGATACTGAGAGGATCGGCTGCCATCGCACAGGGACTGGGCAACGACCTGGGCTCGGCCGGGGGGGTAGTTAATATAGCCACCAAAACACCCAAATTTATTAACTCGGGTAATATCGGCTTCAGAACAGGCAGCTGGGGAGAGGTACGCCCCACCTTCGACCTTCAGTTCGTCACCGACAGGCTGCAACGTTCCGCCTTCCGCATCAATGGCGCCTGGGAGCGTGGTGACAGCTATCGCAGTCATGTCTCCAGTGACAGGGTCTATATCAACCCCTCTTTTGCCTGGCGCCCCGACGACAAGACAAAAATAGGCCTGGAGATGGACTATATGCACGATTCACGTACCCCCGACCAGGGAACGGTCAACCTGAGTGCCGACAGTGTTTACAATGTGTTCGATATGCCGCACGACCGCTTTTTAGGCTTCACTACCGACCGCCAGATGACCAACACACTCACCTATATGGCGCACCTGCATCGCGAAATGGGTAATCATCTCAGCTTCAGGGTCGCTTACGCCGGAGCAGATATGAACCTGAAAAAAATAACAGCCCATGCTTCACCACTGAAAAATGCAACGCAAACCGGGTCATTCAACCTGCGCTCAAGAAAATACAGTGGAAGTGAACGGGACGATAGAAACGGGGTGCTTCAGATCGACCTGATAGGAAAAGATCTATTCACCGGCAACGTGAAGCACACCTTCAACCTCGGGTTTGACTACCGCTGGACCGATGTGGCTACCATCAACACCAACTCGGTGGTGGTTGATACCGTCGATGTGCTGCAACCTATCCCAAACAGAGCGCCTCAGGTCACACTGATGAACGGCGATCCTGTCACCTCCCGCGAATATGCCTATGGGATGCTGTTGCAGGAGGTGATGACCTTTAATGAATACCTGAAACTATCTCTGGGATTAAGATATAGCCAGATGAGCGGTATCAGTGACAACCAGCTCTCCACCAACGGCGGTAGTGTCTGGGATCCGCTGCTGGGAGTGATTATCACGCCGGTGAAAGATATCAACCTCTTCGCCTCCTACACCACCACCACATCGTTAAGAGGGGCATCCAACCTGCTTGAGGACAGGATCACTCCCGTGGGTTCCTCCCGCGAGAAGCAGTTTGAAACGGGATTCAAGAGCGAGTGGTTCGATAACCGCCTCCGCTTCAGTGCCACCTGGTTCCATATCCTGAACAATAATCTCATCTATGGCGCCCTCGATGATGCCGGTAACAATACCGGCTATTACATCAAAGCGGGGAACCTGAAACGGGAGGGGGTGGAGCTGGAGTTGACAGGGAAGCTGCTGAAGAATATGGATGCGGTGCTGGGTTACGCCTGGCTCGATGCGGGCTATCACGACAGTCCCTACTATCACGAAGGGTCGGCACCGATGAACAGCGCCAGCCATACGGCCAACGGATGGCTCAGCTATACCTTTTTCGACGGGATCCTGAGAAATTTCACCATGGGGGCGGGTGTTTACTATGTGGGGGGAAGACCTTTTGCGGAGTATACCTATAAGGTGGTGCCGGGACACAACGTACAGCCCAACACCAAACCTTTTATTGCCGATCCCTACACCACGGTGAGTGCACAGCTGGGGTACAGGATCAGTCGCTGTCAGCTGCGTCTCTTCATGAACAACATCTTCGATGCCAGAGGTTTTACCGCCTACTACAGAGGAGGGTACCTCAACCCCGTCGATCCGCGAAATATGGCTCTGGCACTCAATTATCAGTTTTAGTTTTAGATTTCGATATCCTCTATCTCCACAATCTTCTTGGAGATGGCATAGATGGTGAGGCCCGACTGACTACGAATACCTGTTTTCACGGTGATGTTCTTTCGGTGTCTCACCACCGTATGAATGCTGATGTTGAGCGCGTCGGCGATCTCCTTGTTGAGCATCCCGTTCACCAGCCCTGTTAGCACCTCTATCTCCCTTTTTGTGAGGTTGTCGTTCTCGTTCTTCTGCTGCGCCGGTGACTGATTCTTCTTCTCCAGTTTCTCCAGGGCATGGATGATATGCTCTGCTGAATCATAGAGCGTGAAGGAGATGTCAGTCAGCACCGACTGCTTCTGCATGATGCCGTAATCGATGCCGGCAACAGAGAGGGAAGGGTAGGCCTTGCGGATCTTTCTGATCTCCTTCTCACGGTTGGCAAACTGCAGCTGGTTGGCAATAAGGATGTCTACCTTCGTAGTCTCGAGCATCCCTGAGAGATCCTCCAGGGTCTCTATCCTGTTGGTGCGGCAACCCAGCTCCGACTGGCAAATGATAGCCTGGAGCCCCTCGTAGAT
>JAENWZ010000133.1 GCA_016649795.1 Proteiniphilum sp.
ATGCCACCAACTGGACACTGACCAAGCAGTACCAGACCGGCATGATGAACAAGGACACCTACGATGATCTGATGAACCGTTACCAGTATTACGTGCCATTAAGAGGACACGACAAGGAAACGGCAGAAGATCGGTGGGATTACACCCCGGATATGGGTACCTTCTTCACAGCACCGCTACTGAAAGCACAGGGGCGCAGGTCGAGAGCAGAGAGTCCGTTTGCATTCATTGGGCAGATGGCGCACTCAGCCGTTATGCAGGGCAACAAGAATACCCTAAAACAGACCATCCTCCGACTGGCACAGAAGGAGAACGGCAAAATGATGTCTGCGACTAAGACCTGGAAGGTGAATATTGGAACGCAAGAGAGCCCAATTTGGGAACAACAAAGCGCACCATACAGCGAGGATCTGGACACCTACATGGAGAACCAGCGTATCTTTGAAGAGAGGATGAAGCAGCTCCGGGAGGAAGGCATGGCCTACCAGGGTAGAACCAGATTGCAAATAGGCGATCTGTTCATCAAGCCAAGACAGGCAGAGCAACATGAGATCCATGTGTATCAAAATGGAGTAGCGCACACGGTTTACATCAATGCTAACCCTGCCATCGCAAAATCAATCAATGGAGCGAACAGAAAAGATATAGCCACCAGCATGGGATTATTTGCCAACGTCACCAGGCAGATGGCGGCCAACTTCACGACCAGGAACCCATTGTTCATCATGAGAAACTTCTCACGTGACTACATCTACTCTTCAACGATGTTGCTTGCGAAGGAAACGCCGAAGTTCGCATTGCAGTTTCAAAAAAATCTTCCGGGTGCAATGATGGCACTGCAAAGGTACGAAAAGGGCAAACTTGATCTTTCCAAAAAGACCGACCAATACCTGTATGAGTTTTTAGTGAACGGAGGCAAGACCGGTTACTCCCATCTCTTTGAGCTTAACAGGGTAGCCAAGGCACTGGAGAGAGAAGCCAAGAAGGGCGGTAAGAAAAACCTTGCGGATCATAGCAGGGCGATCATTGATGTGATTGATACCATAAATGAGGTAGTTGAGAACATGACCAGGCTATCCGTTTATATCACTTCCAGGGAAAAGGGGAGGAAGGTTGTCGATGCAATCAATGATGCAAAGAACATCACGGTGAATTTCAACCAGAAGGGTGCAGGATCCAGCGTGGGTAAGAATTCTCTCGAACAAGTGATCTTCTCCGCAGCCGGATGGGTGAGGCCGTTGTTCCTTTTCACCAATGCAGCAGTACAGGCATTGAGCAACATCGTTAAAGTCACGAACAAGCACCCGGCAAAGATGGCAGCAATCGTTTCCTCCTATTCACTATCAGGATTTATTGCACCGTTACTGGCACAATTATTAGGTGGTGATGATGGCGAGGATTCCTACATGAAGTTGAGTGATTGGGATAGACAAAACAACTGGTGTATATTACTGTCAAACGGATCATTTCTGAAAATACCGCTTCCGCATGAATTGAGGATCTTTCACAGGTTGGGGGATAATATATATCAAGCTGCCACCGGTAAGAAGGATATCATGCAGACACTACTGGATGCAACATTCTCCATTTCCGACCTTCTACCTATGAACCCGATGGGAGCAGCAGATGCAAGCTGGGCAGAACTGTCACCGGACTTTTTCAGACCCTTTGCGCAGATCGTGACCAATACCAACTTCATGGGATCGCAGGTTTATAACGAGTGGGCCAACAAGAACATGCCCGGATACCTGAAAGCCAAAACCAACAAGAAAGGTGAGTATTACGCACCCAATTTCTTGGTGGACTGGTTCATGTACATTGATAATTTGTGGGGTGGTGATGGCGTAAAAAAAGGAAAAATAAGCCTTAACCCGGACATCGCGAACCACCTGCTAAGAGGTTATTTCGGTGGACTGTACACCATAGCAGAGCAGGGTATAGGAATTGCAAGCGAAGCGTATAGCTTCACCCAAACTGGTGAGTTTAATATGAAGGTACGTGAGACACCATTAAGCTCATTCTATGCTGATAAGAACGACCTGAGAATACAGTCAAGCGGGCTGGCATCCAGCTACTACAATGTTGCCGACAAGGTGACCGAAGCACGTAGGAGGAGCAAAGGCTACTTCGAGAAGGTGCAGGAGGGGGATATGAGCATCGAAGAGTATTCACGTAAGGTGCAAGACCTGAACATGGAAAGTGTCAACTTCCTTTATGAGAAGATCAAGGAGATCCGAAGGATAGAGCGAAGTCTGAAAGAGATGGACCCGGAACAGCAGAAAGAAGCTGAACAGCGTATCTTTGATTTACGAAAAGAGGTTGTTGATCACAGTAATTAATATCAACAAACAGCGAACAGATATTTTATTATTTCATTTGAAGTATGGAACGAAACGTAAACATAAAACTGGCTAAGAAGTTCTTCCCTAAGAGAGCGGAGATTGACACCGTGAGGGATGGGCATAACGAATATGATCAGAGGCATGATGTTCTAACAGATGCTTTCTCTGCCTGGCATGCTTTAGAGGATCTTCGAATCAAAGAAAGGCGGCATGAACGCTATGTTTTCGGTGACCAGTGGGGTGATAGGATCGTGAAGGATGGGCTGGCCATGACCGAGAGAACCAACATCCTCGACCAGGGTAACGTGGCCCTTCAGAACAACCGCATCCGCAATATCGTGCGTACCGTTGTAGGACAGTTCCAGAACAACCAGACAGAGCCTGTGTGCGTTTCGAGAGAGCGCGACGAGCAGGAGAGAGGTGAGATCATGTCGAATACAATACAGTACGTTTACCAGAACAACCAGATGTGGGATCTTGACACCCTGGGTCTTTATTCGTTGCTCATATCCGGCTTACCGGTATTCAGGAGCGAATGGGGCCGCAGGGAAGATAGGTGGGATGTGTGGACTGACAATATTTCTTTGGAGAGGTTTATCGTTGACAACAACATGAAGGACCCGAGAGCCCATGACTGCCATTTGGTTGGTGCGTTATGGGATATGAGCCTGAATGATGTGCTTGCCAAGTTCGCCACCAACACAACCGAAAGGGATAAGCTGTTAGACATCTACTCAACCGTTGGGATGAGGTCTGTTCATGATCAGTTCACAAGTAGATACACAGAGAAAAGATCAGAGCTAAATTTTCACATTCCGGAGAACAACCAGTGCCGTGTGATCGAGGTATGGAGGAAAGAGAGCAAGGAAAGGCTGGAATGCTGGGATACCAGGAGTGGTGACTACTACAAACATGAACTTGATGATATTAACCGTATCCGGCTGGAAAACCAGCGCAGGATGACTCTATATAGCCAGAAAGGCATAGAGGAAAAAGATATGCGCCTGATCAAGATAAGATGGTTCATAGATAACTATTGGTATTTCTATTTCCTCTCACCCAGGGGAGATGTTTTGAAAGAGGGCGAAACACCGTTCTGGCATAAATCGCACCCTTTCTCATTCAAGATGTACCCGCAGTATAACGGGAAGGTTTATCCCTTCGTTGGTGATTTCATCGACCAACAGCGATATATCAACCGGTACATGATGTTGTATGATTTCATCATCCGCAATTCGGCAAAAGGGGTGCTTGTCGCTCCAAGAGAGTTATTGCAGGATTACACAAAAGAAATGCTTAGGGACGAATGGACCCGGGTTGATGGGCTTATCCTTTACAATAGCAGCGCACTGGCTCAATTGCCCAATGCCAAGATCGAGCAGATAAAGAACGCATCCGTGCCGGTGGGAGTGACGGAAATGATCGCCATGCAGGTACAGAGCCTTGAAGCTATATCCGGAGTGTCCGGAGCACTGCAAGGGCAGACAGCCAAGTCGGGCACACCATCATCGTTATACCTGCAGCAGTCGCAGAACTCATCCACCTCGCTCACGGAGATCTTTGAATCGTTCCGTGGTCTGAGAGAGGCGAGAGACATAAAGAACCTGAAGCTCATTCAACAATATTACACCGAAGAGCGCAGCATCAATATCAACGGGGGCAACGGCAGATCGAGAACGATCACCTACACGCCACTGCTTGTGCGTGATGTTGAGTTTGATCTGAGCATCACAGAGAGCCAATCGACACCTGTATTCAGGCAGATGATGAACGATATGTTGTTCCAGTTCTGGCAGGGAGGGGCGATCAACCTCAAGCAGATGTTGGAGAATGGAGCGTTCCCATTTGCAGACAAGCTGTTGCAATCGCTTGAATCAGATGCGCAGGAAGGAGATCCGACACAGGGAGGAGTGCCGCAGATTGACCCTGAGACAGCACAACAGGTGTACGGGCAGGCTGACCCGCAGGCAATGGCAATGATTAAAAAAGGCTTAGCATCATGATATTAGTACCATACATATTTTCACATGATCACATCCTCGAGGCTGTGAAACAAGAATCATCTCTTTACGCTGAGAGAAAAATATCAGAAGGAGGGGAGAGCTTGTTTGAACACTTTGTTTTCGATGATGAATATTTCAGGAAGTTCCGGGAGCTGTTCTTTGACGCCCAGGCGGTAGTGATAGACAGGTATGGAGCATACATGCAATATGTTACCGACACAGTAGAGACGTATCTCTTCGAAGAGGCTGATTTCTCTATTGATCGTGATTTCGTTTTCAGCCTGTTGATGCCGGATGATTACAACCTGTTTTACAACAAGCAGGTGAGCATAAAAACAAGGGAGTTCCTTTTGTCATACATCATGTACAGGTGGTTGGAAACAAAATCAACCCAGGAGGCAGCACTGTACAAAGCGAGGGGCGACAACTCGCTGATGGACGCAAGGGCGTACCTGGAGAAAAGAATAGCAAGATCACGAACAGGGGGAAACTTTTTTTAGTATCATTTATTTTTTGTGGTTAATGTGGGAAGAGGGGCTTGTGAAAGTGCCTCTTTCTTTTCACAGCATAGAAAATAAACCCAAAGCAAAATGATAAAACGTGTATCATAAAATTGCTGCTGGTGCTGAGAAAGGAGAACAGAAGCATGACAAAGACGGCAAAGAAGAAAAGAGCTTTCTGCCTGACCGTAGAGCGGTTGAAGAGGACAATCACCACCTCCATGCCAAACAGCGCATAGATCATACCGGAAGCACCCACGGTGGGCAGTGATCGCTCAGCCATGAAAGATGCAATCACAGCACACATATAGATCACCGGGAAGAGTGTTTTCCATGATACGAATTTCTCCATCGTTCTGGAAGCGGTGATAAACACCAGTGTATTAATAATAAGATGGATCAGTCCTGCATGCTGAAATGAAAAAGTGAAGTGTGTCCATGCCGGGGATGTTTCCGAAAAACCAATCTCATTCCCGAAAAAGATGTAAATGATAATAAATATAAGAGAGATAAAGTATTTAAGAGCCACGTTTTTTCTGTTGTTGTTTGTATAGCCTGTATGCTTCTCCCAGGGGGATGGACCTACTTACTGCCGTTTCAACTTCTTCATCTTTGGCTTTCTTGCTGAATAGTCCTTTCAGCCATTTTATAACACTGCGTAGATGTTTCATCGTTTTCTTGTCATTAATTTGTAGTAAAGGATTGTCGCATACCTCTTATCGAGGTAAAACCGTGGAGCCGGTTGTTTATTGATCTTCCTGGCGTACCATGATAGTGGTTTATCACCATTTCCAAAAAGTAAAATCTTGTACCGGTTGTAAATTTCGTTGTGCTTCTCAATGATGTTGTTGAACTTTGAGTGAGAGTGACGGTCAGTGTTAATTTCCCAAATGATTCGCTTTATGTGACATTCACTCATGAAAAATGAAGAACACTCTGTTTGTTCTGCCATTGCGGCAATCTCTTCCGTAGAAAGGTATCTCTTCGCATCGCTCCGTATCTTTTCGCATGCATCAAAGAACTCCTTGTTCTTCTCTCGCTTCATGTAAAGTTTCGACATACTTCCCCTTTTTAGAAAATTAGATATACACCAAAGAAACAAATATTTACCAAAATATAAAATAAAAACGTTTCCATTCTATCAACAATTTGCTTTTTAATTAATTCCAACACACGGATAATCATAAACAAAGTCTTTTATTTGTGTACATAAATTTGTATATCAGACTATAAGTTATACGCACATGGAGAAAAATGAATTAGAATCAATGGCCGAAGTTGCCGAACCTACCAGTCCGGAACCTATTCGCGGAAGGAATGCTGCTATATCCAAATGGAAAGAGGGCAACCCTGATTACGAAGGAGACCCGGAGGATGACGATCTGTATGATTACACCCTCGGCCAATCGGATGAATGGAAAGGTAAGTACGACAAGCAAAATAAGGTTAACTCTGCCCTTGCGAATCGTGTTTCAGAAGATCCCCGTCTTGGTGCTCTTATCGCCGGGGTGATGGAGACGGATGAAGAAGGCAACAA
>JAENWZ010000367.1 GCA_016649795.1 Proteiniphilum sp.
CCTGCTGTGGCAGTGTCAAACGGGAACAACTTCCAGCCGAAAACACTGGTTGTGAATGTAGATAATGAGGAGTTTGTTGTGAATATCTCTTATCCTGATGCCGGTAACGGTGCGGCTCAGACTGCAGAGACAGCTGTATCCGCACAGCAGACAGCTGCTCCTGCCACTGCCCCTGCTTCCAGTGCCCGGGTGAAAGAGGTGATCTCTCCGCTGGAAGGGAAGTTCTTCCTCACGAAAGATTCATCGGAGACAGCCCTGAAGGTAGGTGATTCTGTGAAATCGGGTGACCTGGTGGGCTATATTGAGTCGATGAAGACCTACAATGCCATTACTGCAGAAGAGAGCGGCAAGGTGGTTGAGATATGTTTTGCGAACGGCGACTCGGTGGATGAGGATGATATTCTCATTAAAATACAATAAAGAATGAGTGAAATTTTTTCCAATCTGACAGAAATGACCGGATTCAGTACCATGGGATGGGAGACTATCCTGATGTGGATGATTGCATTTCTGTTGCTCTATCTTGGTATCAAGAAACAGTATGAACCGCTCCTGCTCGTTCCCATCGGTTTTGGTGTGCTGCTGGCCAACCTGCCAGGTGCAGGACTGGGCGTTGTAGATAGCTCCCTGGTGATGAATCCCGACGGCACCTATATGAGCCTGCTCGATATAGCAAATGAACACGGAATCATGAACCTGCTCTATTTCTCACTGATCAAGACAGGTATTCTTCCGCCGATCATCTTTATGGGTGTGGGCGTGCTGACTGATTTCGGGCCAATGCTGAGGAACCTAAAGCTCTCGCTCTTTGGCGGAGCTGCACAGCTCGGGATCTTCTCCGTACTGATTGGCGCTGTGTTGCTGGGCTTCACGCTGCCTGAAGCTGCATCACTCGGAATAATCGGGGGTGCAGACGGCCCCACGGCCATCTACACCACCATCAAGCTGGCACCGCACCTGCTGGGTCCGATCGCTATAGCTGCCTACTCCTATATGGCGCTGGTGCCGGTGATCATTCCCTTTATCGCGAAGTTGCTGATGAGTGAGAAAGAGTTCAAGATCCATATGAAGAAGATGGATAAACAATTTCCCCCGAAACATGAGATCAAGAACCTGAAAACAGTGAAGATCATCTTCCCTATTGTATTGGGTGTGATCGTCTCTGTGCTGGTACCTTCTTCGGCACCGCTGCTGGGGATGTTGCTCTTCGGTAACCTGGTGAAGGAGATCGGCTCCAGCACGAGCCGTCTGGCGGATGCCGCTTCCGGTCCCATCATGAACACAGCTACTATCTTCCTGGGGCTGACCGTAGGTGCTACCATGAAATCGGATGTGTTCCTCACGACGCAAACGCTGGGAATCATTGTGGGTGGACTGCTTGCTTTCGGTGTTTCCGTGGCAGGAGGAATTTTCGCAGTGAAGACTTATAATCTCTTCTCGAAGAAGAAGATCAATCCCCTCGTGGGCGCTACCGGTCTGAGTGCCGTGCCCATGGCTTCGCGTGTGGCGAACGAGGTGGCGTTGAAATATGATAAATCGAACCATATCCTGCAGTACTGCATGGCCAGTAACGTGTCAGGTGTGATCGGTTCGGCTGTGGCTGCCGGCGTGCTAATCTCTTTCCTCGGATAAGAGTACTATAAATGATAATTGTGTGAAGTGTGCGGCAATCTACTTGCCGCACACTTCGCGTATTGCATCCGCTATGATGGGTATCCCTGTCTCTTATACACATCTCCGAGCCCACGA
>JAENWZ010000207.1 GCA_016649795.1 Proteiniphilum sp.
TGATAGAAAGGTTCCCCGGGCTTAATCGTTCCATCGTCGATTTTTTCCTTGTATTGTGGCGACCGCGGGTCGATGGTCACTGTCAGTGTGTTACCCACTTCCATCGTGGCATCGTGTCCCATGATTTTCCTGCTTCTGCTGAACTGACTGCCTAAAGTGGCTGAATAGAGCATGGTGAAGCCTTTATCGGAATACTCAAAGGCCGTTTGCAGCACATCTGGAACGGTACGTCCATCTTTGAAGAAGTAAACACCCCCTGAAGAGGTGGCCGAGGAGGGAATACCCAGATGGAGAATCTGATTCATGGCATCATATTCATGCGTGAGCAGATCTCCGCTCAGTCCCGTACTGTAATCCCACCAGCAGCGCCAGCGGAAGAATCGTTCCAGGCTGAATTTTCCGCGTGGTTCAGGTCCCACATAATGGGCCAATCCTTCAGATGTCATATAGTCCATATACTCCCTGATTCTGTCAGGGTCTCCTTCAAACTGTTTCCAGTCGATACTGTTAGGGTTGGCATCCGGATGGATGGGATAAACCCACGCTCCGTTGGGATCGTTTCGGTTGGTGCCTGTTTCAATAAGCGTGATGGGGCCTAACAGCCCTTTCTTCACTATCTCACGCGCTCTTCCATACGCTTCCACCTGTCTGTTTTGATGTCCCAGCTGAAAAACCACCCCACTCTGTTTTACTGCTTCACGCAGGGCATAGGTCTCGGGAACAGTCCATGACATCGGTTTTTCGAGATAGACATGTTTACCTGCTTTCACCGCATCCATCGCCATCTGTCCGTGCCAGTGATCGGGAGAGGCAATGACCACTGCATCCACATCCTCCGCTGCCAACAGATCCCTGTAATTGAGATATCTTCTGGGTTGTGGTCCATATTTGCCATTCACTCCCTCCCTGTGAATATTGGCTGCAGCAGCTATAGCCTCTTCCGCATGTACATCAAAAATGTCGCACACACCTGTAATGACCACATGGAGCTCTTCCTGTTCACGGAAATCTTTCAGCTGGCTGTTCCCCTGATTGTTTTTCTGTGCCTCTGCAAGCCCTTGTACATAATCAGGTGTGCCAAATCCCAGGGCAATCATCAGTTGTTTACCGCGAATACCTGATCCAATAATACCCAGGCGAATGGTTTTTCCGTCGGTTGACAATGGTGTGATGGAGGCATTGTCGGATTTAAAATGAAACATGTTGGCCGAGGTGAGGTTACTCATCTCTTTTTTCCTTTTCCGGTAAACACCATATGCCATTGCTCCCAGCACGGGTACAGTTGCCAACGCCTTGATGGCGTCGCGACGGCCATGGGATACCGGTTTAGGATTGTTTTTGTCTTTGTCCTGATTGTTCTTCTCTTCGTTCAGGGGTATATTATTTTCACTCATTTCGATTTGCTTTTTTTATAAATTATTCTGTCTATTCCTATTCTTACTGACGTGGGGAAGCAGAACAACAGTATTGTTGCTGCCAGCATGATAAGATTTTTATCAACCCACAGGTATGACCCCTCGGGACGCAGAATATATTCTACGTTCAGCAGCGGGGGATGAGACAGGTAGTAGAGTGTCAGCAGTAGTGCAGCGCCTATATAGCCCGCTTTTTCAAACAGCCCGAGTATAAGTAACAGACCAATAATAGTCAGACCCCAGATATTGATAAAGTCGGCTATTGCCATCAGATCTGGATTTTCAGCGATCATTCTGAAGAGAGGAGCAAACAGACCTTGCGAATCCATTAAATAGCCGTAAGCAGTCCATTTCGGAGAAAAAACCTTCGCCAATCCTTCATACAAAAAATACCAGCCGATCAACACCCTTAACGAAACCAGCCAAAACAGCTGTATGTTTGAGTATTTGTTGTTTACGTTACGTTTCATAATTAATTTCTCACTTTTGAAAAGTAGATTGATTTTTAAATAGAGACAAAGATAAGAAATATTTAAAAAACCCCGCCAATTTGGCGGGGTTAAGTGGGTTAATATAAGATATCTTACTAATTATTCAACGATAAAAAGTCCAACGTCATTGTTCTGCGTATAACGTGCAGTATCAGAATGTATGATTTTCTGAAATGATCAGACGTCTTTCACCGTCTTCACCAAACCTATCCCGGAAACAAAAAATATGATGCCGAGCACGGCATATACAATTACTTCTTTAATAGCATGATTGCCGCCCGATAAACTGGCAAACAATACAGCAGCGTAAATTAAGCCACCAATTCCCAGCAGGGTTAACAATGTTCCAAAGATTCTTTTTATATTCATTATTTTATTTGTTTACTGTAGATGATTTAACTATTTCACTTATCAAAGTTAAACAACTATTGATCCAGAATTGTTGCAATATACTGTTCTTAAGTTATAAATTTCACATAAAAAATCCGGTAATGCTGAATTATAACATTCATATTTAAGTTATTCATTTGCATTCAATTTCCAATAAGCATTTTCCCTTGTTTCGTGATATCCAGATTGATCACGAAGCGTATCCGCTCTTTCACCGGTCCGGTGGCCGACTGAATGTTACTGCTTACCAGCAGTGGGAGATAGATTTCGAAAACATTCATTATACCTGCTTTAAAGCCGGCTTCAATGAATAATGGCGAATTGTAACGGGTCGATAATCCATGATCGTTGAACAGAACGTTTGCAAACGGTTTAATCCCGGTTTTGGATAAGATTCCGGGCAGACTGCTCGTTAACGAAACAGACAGAAGCCATTCGCTGTATCCCAGAGCCTCGTTTACCGGCGAAACCAATCCCCCTTCTGAAAAAGAGATCTGTCTGGATAAAAACGAACCGGGGAAAACGGCGAAACGATTGGGATAAATGCCTTCATACAGATATAGCTCCCGTCCGCTTCTGCCTGCGGGTGCAAGCAAATTGAAGCTGTTTGCACTACTGTTTCTCAGCACTGTGCCGGCAAAAAACCTTATGTTTAATCCATTATCTCTTCCGGAATAACTCTGCCTGTAATTGAAATCTAATGCTGTTTTGCTGAATGTCGCACCGGCTTCGAAAGAAAGCAGCAGATTGAAAGGATTGACCAGGCTTGTTTTTTCTAGATTGTATCCAAACTGTATGTACCGGTTCATTTTTGCCTGCTCCGGAATTAAAATTTGATTCAGATCAGATGCCAGCACGAAACGTCCGTAAATGCTATGTTGGATGGGGTTTGTTGATTTGTTTTTCCTGAAATTAATATGCAGACCTGCTAATAATTTCCGGAAGTCCCGGTTTCCCGGAGCACCAAACTGTGTTCCCTGCAGGGTAATGGTTGTCATTCTGATCAGGTTGTTGTACGGAGTGTAATGATAGGAGATTTTCCCAAATCCCGCCAGCTTTGAATGATTAAATGAATAAAAGGGCATTACCAGGTATTCAACCGGTTTCGGCGTTATCACACCGTTGTAAAGCGCAACACCTGCCATCAACCCGTTTTCGTGATTCCAGTTGATAAGTGGAATATACATCAGAGGAATTTTCTCCGGATCGTCTATGCCGACCAAAAGTTGCGGTTGCACCGGATCGGATTTAGGGAAAAGACCCGAAGTGCGGATATTGTTGTTGAGACGGAATCGTTCCGGCATTACATGATATGGATCAATTTTTATTTCGCTGTAATCACCCTTCGGTATTTCAATCCATCTCTCTCCCGAGAAACCATCTACCCATTTTTCAAAACAGACACTATCGCCTGAGAGACCTGCTATCATCAAGGGCGCAACCATTTCTCCCCTGTTTTTAACGAGCAGTTGCTGTTTATCAATTTTTACTATGTGATAATCAAGTCTTTTGGTTGTGCCGATAAAGTCATCAAAAAACCAGCTTAAATCTTCCGACGTTTGCCTATCAAAGGCAGCGCGCAGGTCATCGGGCCCGGAATGCCGGAACTTCCATCGCCCGTAAAAATAACGCATGCTTCCATCGAACAGGGTATCGCCCAGATAAGCCCTCAGATAGGTAAATCCCATTGACGTTTTGGCATAAATCATTTGACCGTAATTGAACCGGTTGTAGTCTGTTGAAGGCAAATCGAGCGGTTGTTCACTGTTGTTGCGTGCCGGGATAAGCCACTGAAGCTCCTGCAACGCTTCGACAGGCATTTTATCTGCATGCAGGAACTTTGCCTGTTTTTTCGTTTTCAGCATTATCTCCCAGAGTTTCTTGTCGGGATATTTGTTGGTCATTTCCCGATCTTCATAATTACTTGAGAGTCCTTCGTCCA
>JAENWZ010000163.1 GCA_016649795.1 Proteiniphilum sp.
AATCTAACCAGTGTCGGTGTTCCAGTATGTAATTCATTGAACGTAGAATACTCCGTGATTACAGGGGTTACCCGACAGATTTACAATAGTAAAAATAAAAAGAGAATAATACTTATACTGTGGTGATTTGGTTGGTGGTGGTAAACAGATGGGTGATTTTGTTTAATGGATTCGGTTGGATAGTGATGATTGAAATGGGAGATGATTAGTGAGGGAAATCGAGCGAGTGGTGCTGATCCAGAATTGAGCAGGTTGGTAACAGCTGGTAACAGTGGTGTCAAGTTGTTATACTCCCGGAGATGTTACTAGGGTTATCAAGGGGGATTATTCTTATAGTCAACCAGTCTGGTTTAATAGGAGTAGATCTTAGGTCAAAAACAGATGAAAAATCCTATTGGTAATTTATCACTGTTTATTACTGTTTGTGGCAATTTGTTTACCCATTGTTTACCCATTGTTTACCCAAAAATCAAACACTCACCGGATATTCCGATAAGTGTTTGATTTTCAAGTGATCCGGTTGAGATTCGAACTCAAGACCGACAGCTTAGAAGGCTGTTGCTCTATCCAGCTGAGCTACCGGACCATCATTTTATTTCAGTCTGCAAAAGTACGCCAATTCTCAGAATAAAAAAAATATATAAATCTCTATTTCACACAAACAGTTAAAAAAAGCGGCTATTGAGCCGCTTTTTCATTTTATTTATTGTCTGTTACAGGATGCCCTGTCCCATCATGGCTTTGGCCACCTTCATGAAACCGGCAATATTTGCTCCTTTCACATAATTGATATAACCATCACTTTCCCTGCCATATTTCACGCAGTTCTCATGGATATTGGCCATGATCCATTTCAGTTTCTCATCCACCTGCTCAGCAGGCCAGCTGTAACGTTCGGAGTTCTGAGTCATCTCCAGTCCCGACACCGATACCCCACCTGCGTTGGCTGCTTTTCCCGGAGCATACAAAATTTTGTTTTCCAGAAAAATAGTAACAGCTTCGGGTGTGCTGGGCATATTGGCTCCTTCGGAAACGGCGAAAATGCCGTTCTTTACCAGTGCTTCCGCATCGGTCTGATCAATCTCATTCTGTGTGGCGGAAGGGAGGGCGATATCTCCTTTTTCTGCCCATGGACGGGCACCGGGTACATATTTGCATCCAAACTCTTCGGCATATTCACGAATACGTCCCCGGTAGAGGTTCTTCAACTCCATCACGAATTGCAGTTTCTCTGCGGTAATACCCTCCGGATCATAGATATATCCGTCGGAATCGGAAAGGGTTACCGGTATGGCACCCAACTCCAGAAGCTTCTCGCATGTATATTGTGCTACGTTCCCCGAACCGGAAACCAGGCATTTTTTGCCTTTTATGTCGATGTTCTTTGTTTTCAGCATCTCCAGCAGGAAGTAAACATTGCCGTAACCGGTTGCTTCGGGACGAACAAGTGAACCCCCAAACTCGCGCCCTTTACCGGTGAACGTACCGGTGAACTCACCTGCCAGCTTCTTGTACTTTCCGAACATGTAGCCTATTTCACGTCCTCCCACACCTATATCCCCGGCAGGAACATCGGTATCAGGTCCAATCACACGCCATAATCCCTCCACAAAAGCCTGGCAGAAGCGCATGATCTCCCCGTCGGATTTACCACGTGGTGAAAAATCGGCCCCCCCTTTTGCTCCTCCCATAGGGAGCGTTGTGAGTGCATTTTTAAAGGTTTGCTCAAAAGCGAGAAATTTAAGAATAGAGGGTGAGACAGAAGCATGAAAACGAATCCCTCCCTTGTAGGGACCGATAGCATTGTTATGCTGCACCCTGTATCCCATATTGGTCTGCACATTTCCTTTGTCGTCGACCCATGTGACACGAAACGAGTGAATCTTATCGGGGATCATCAGCCGCTCGATGAGATTTGCCTTTTCAAACTCCGGATGTTCGTTATACACATCCTCAATAGATTCCACTACTCCCTCAACAGCCTGATGATATTCCAGTTCGTTGGGAAAACGTCTTTTTAACAGACCGATAACCTCTTTAGACTTCATACATTTTTCTCTTTTAAATCAGATAACTTTAAACAATAATCACTTTGAAACACAAAATTAGATAAATATTTCCAATAACAGAAATATTCAAAGCTTTTTATTACTTTTGATATATATAATGCTATTTTCTTAGATATTTGTAAATCGGAATAAAAACAATCGCACCCGACATAAGAATGGAGATAATGGTGAAACTGTTTAACTCTGCATATAGAAAGATGTATACAACCATAACAATCCAAAGAATAATGATAAAAGCAATCTGCGTTTGAGAGAGTTTCCTGCGTGCCATATATATGTAGGTTCTTATCTACAAAGATAAAAAAAAGGCACAGATATCACATCTATACCTCCTTAAAAAACCTAAGAGAGTTAATGAAAAATTGATAATACTATTTAAGTACCAAATGAATTATTCTCTGCAAAGAAATAGAATAATCATTACAGAACGATTACATTTTGGTTAAGTTTTGGTTACATGAGAGAGTGGTAAGCAAAAATAAATTATTTTTGCCCGGGCGAAAAACGATTAAACAGAATTATATATGTGCGGAATAGTTGGATATATTGGTAACAGGCAGGCTTATCCCATATTGATTAAGGGACTTCACAGGCTCGAGTACAGAGGATATGACAGTGCAGGTATTGCGCTGATCGACAATGATCACCTGAAGGTCTACAAGGCGAAAGGGAAAGTATCGGATTTAGAGCTGTTCGCGGAACAGAAGGATATCGCAGGAACCATTGGTATAGCTCATACACGCTGGGCAACGCATGGTGAACCCACACAATCCAATGCACATCCTCATTTTTCACAATCGGAAGAGATAGCCATCATTCATAACGGCATCATTGAAAACTATTCCGTTCTGAAAGAAGGATTGATAAAAGAGGGTTACACATTTCAGAGTCAAACTGATACGGAAGTGCTGGTACAATTGATTGAATTTATGAAAAACAGGAATGGTACCGATCTTCCTACCGCCGTGCAATTGGCATTGAATGAGGTTGTGGGAGCCTATGCCATTGCCGTTTTGGAAAGAAATAATCCCGATATGATTGTGGCCGCCAGAAAAGGGAGCCCTCTGGTAATAGGTATAGGAGAGGATGAATATTTTATCGGATCGGACGCCACCCCTATTATTGAATTTACGAATCAGGTGACTTATATCGGGGATGAGGAGATCGTCACAATAAAGCGAAACGAACCGCTAAGGATAAAGACGATAGGCAATATTGATAAAACTCCTGAGATTCAAAAGCTTGAATTAACATTAAATCAGCTTGAAAAGGGAGGCTATCCCCATTTCATGCTCAAGGAGATCTTCGAACAACCTCATACACTGAGTGATTGCATGCGAGGCAGGGTGAATGTTGATTCAGACAATATCACCCTGGCCGGTTTTATCGATAACAAAGAGAAGTTTTTGAACGCGAAACGAATCATCATCACGGCATGCGGTACATCATGGCATGCTGCCCAGATCGGCATGTATGCCATCGAAGAGTATGCCCGTATTCCGGTGGAGGTGGAGTATTCATCTGAATTCCGTTATAGAAAGCCGGTGATCAACAAGGATGATATCGTCATAGCCATCTCTCAATCAGGTGAAACGGCCGACACACTGGCGGCTGTAGAGTTGGCCAAACAGCAGGGAGCATTTATTTTTGGTATCTGTAATGTGGTTGGTTCCTCCATCCCCAGAAATACCCATTCAGGATGTTACACCCATGTGGGACCCGAGATTGGTGTGGCGTCCACCAAAGCTTTTACAGCGCAGGTAACAGTTCTGACAATGCTGGCTATATTGATCGGAAAAGAGAAAGGAACGATCTCCCATCAGGAATATCTGAAACTGATCAGGGAATTGAGCCTTATACCGGATAAAGCGAGTGAGATATTGCAGAAGAATGATCAGATTGCCGAACTGTCGAAGAGCTTTACCTATGCGAGCAACTGTATCTATTTAGGAAGGGGATACAATTTCCCTGTAGCGCTTGAGGGTGCTTTGAAATTGAAGGAGATCTCCTACATCCATGCCGAGGGGTATCCTGCAGCAGAGATGAAACATGGACCGATAGCGCTCATCAGCAATGAGATGCCTGTCATTGTGATTGCCACGCAATCCGATACCTACGAAAAGGTAACCAGCAACATACAGGAAATAAAAGCCCGTAAAGGCAGAATCATCTCGGTAGTGACGGAAGGCGACACGCTGGTAAGGGATCTCTCCTCTTTCTGTATCGAAGTACCCAAAACAGAACCCTGTTTAACCCCTTTACTTTCGGTTATTCCACTACAATTGCTGGCTTATCATATCGCCGTGGTGAAAGGGTGTGACGTGGATCAGCCCCGTAACCTGGCGAAATCGGTTACGGTTGAATAGCCCTGCCGGCATCGTTCGGCAGCGCTATTTGTTCCGTCAGATCAGACAGCATTACATCTCCTGCGGATGTTTCTCCGTGTTAATCAACGCCGCCATGCAGGGGTAAAATAATTGCATGGAGAGAGACAATATTATTAAGGTTTTGCTTCCCGATTATAGAGATTTTAATTACCTTTGGGTGGTTATTATTCAAAGCCTTTAACGTTGTTATTTTAAAGATCGTAACAATAATTAAACTCTAAATGGATTCTATTTATTTAATCATTGTCATTATTCTGTTAGGCTTGGCAACGTTAGACCTAATTGTGGGTGTATCGAACGATGCGGTCAACTTCCTCAATTCAAGTATTGGCTCCAAGGTTGCTCCCCTGTGGGTTATTTTCACCGTTGCCTCCATTGGAGTCTTATTTGGAACGATGTTCTCCAGCGGGATGATGGAGATTGCACGAAGTGGCGTATTCTACCCGGAGAAATTTACCTTTCCTTCAATTATGATTTTGTTCCTGGCGGTCATGCTCACGGATGTTATTCTCCTTGACCTGTTCAACACATTCGGATTGCCCACCTCCACGACTGTCTCGTTGGTTTTCGAACTGCTGGGAGCTGCGGTGGCTGTGGCTCTCTTTACGTTGTGGACCACGGAGACAGGCGAACAGCTGGGAGATTTCATCAACAGTGGAAAAGCATTGGCAATTATCTCGGGGATTTTTATTTCCATTGCAGTTGCATTCGTCGTGGGCAGCATAATAATGTATATTTCCCGATTGATATTCTCCTTCAATTACGGGAAAACATTCAAGCTCCTGGGTGCGATCTGGAGCGGTCTGGCCCTCACAGCGATCACCTATTTTGCTATTTTCAAGGGATTGAAAGGAAGTGTGCTCGTAACGGCGGAGACACTTAATTATCTGGAGAGCAACATGAGCACAGCCCTTTTGTACACTTTCGCGGGGTGGACCGTGCTGATGGCCCTACTTCAGCATCTCTTCCGGGTGAAAATATTGAAAATCATCGTACTTGCAGGAACCGCTGC
>JAENWZ010000038.1 GCA_016649795.1 Proteiniphilum sp.
ATCTGTTACCAGTGTCTCTTCTTCTGATTGATCGTTTTCATCCGGTTCAATTATTGTCTCTCTTTTCTTTTTCAGCCAGGCGAAGAATCGTTTGAACACTCCCGGGTTTCTCTCTGTTTCAGTAAAATCCTGTTCAACCGTTATGTCAGCACTCTCCTCCTGTTTTGTAAATGAAGGCTTACTGTTCACCAATGTATTCTGGATTTTATACATGGAGCTTTTCCGGAAGATGACCGCAATGATCAGGATAAACAGTAGAATGAGCAGCACAACACCCGGCCAGCCCACACTGCTCTCCAGAATCTGTTCAATCTCTGTTCCATGTGCACCGCCCCATTTCACATGACTGTCGGGAATGATCCTGTCCATTACAAAGGCACTGGTAATTGATCCGCAGATAAGTCCGAAAGCGGTGATGAAAAGAGCTTTCAGAAAAGAGAAGTCAGAGACTCTCATTATCAGTAGTCCTATATATATCAGAAATAGGGGGATCAGCGCGGAGAATACTCCAAACCAGTCGTTCACAAGCAATTCGGCAATGTAGGCTCCACCTGCACCGGTCCAGTTATCTACCTCCGGTGCGCCGGAGCGTATCAGCTCAAAGAATGATCTGTTCAGTACTTTGCTCTGATCGGCTGCACCGGTAAAGAAGAATGAGATGATTGCCAGCAGCATGAAGATGCCGGCGAAAGCGATTATCACGCCAATGATAAAATGAAAGCGCTCGTTTTTGAGAAATTCAACCCATGCGATGCGCTTTTTTTTGTTTACGGAAGAGCTCTTCCTTTTTCTTTTTGCCATAGTTTTCTCTTTTCTTCCCATTCAACCGTGACTGTTAGCCTGTTCAAAAGCGTTGTGAAAGGTGAAAAGCGTTATCAGTGAATTAATTTACAAATTTAGGTAAAAGAAAGTTAGATTGAAAGGGTTGAGAAACCAATTTAAAGAAAAAGATACACCTTGGTCCGGTGTATCTCTCTCTTTTGCAGTCTCTCCTCGGGGGAAAACGCTATTTCTTCTTCTGACCCAGCAGGAACAGCCCCCCGACCAGCGCTACCACACCGAGACCCAGCTCAATGTATGCATTCTGTTTCGCAGATCCATCCTCTGCCGTGATCTCTATTCCCAGCAGTTCAACAGATTTTGAACTCTCAGTCAGTCCGTTGATACCTATATAGCCCAATACCAGCGCTGCCACAATCAGAATAATCCCAATAACTTTTTTCATATCTATTAAAATTTAAAAGTTTATCATTTAACATACTCAACACTAAGATTGTTCTTGCGTCACGGTATAAAAGCGAAAAGTCCGCGAATCACTTCGCAGACTTCTCTTTTTAACACAATCTTCATGAAACAAACTACACTATCGAGTTGATTGCAGAATGATAATCAGGCTCCTGTGCAATCTCAGAAACCAGTTCTGTATATACTACATTTCCGGCGGGATCAACAACAACAACTGCACGTGCCAACAGCCCTTTTAAAGGGCCGTCGCTCATCATTAATCCGTAATCCTTACCGAACGTATTATCACGAAAGGTGGAAAGAGTAATTACATTTTCAATGCCTTCTGCACTGCAGAAACGACCGGCTGCAAATGGCAGATCGGCAGATATCCCAAGCACCACCGTGTTCTTGAGCGAAGCTGCTTCCTTATTGAACCGACGAACCGAAGCAGCACATGTGCCTGTATCGAGGCTCGGGAAAATATTCAGTACAACATTTTTACCTTTGAAATCCGACAGCCTCACCTCCGACAGATCGCCTTTTACAAGAGCGAAATCGGGAGCTGCTGTGCCCTTACCAGGCAGATCGCCTGTAGTCTGCACGGGGTTGCCTTTAAATGTGATATTTGCCATATAATATAGTCAATTTAAAATTATTCTTAATAATAACCTTGTCACAAACTTAAAACAATGTGTCTGTTTAAATGTTCAGAATAAATGGATTTTTAACTTTCAATTGTAGTTAACGGAGCTCTTTTCGGAGGTATTGAGCCGTATAACTATCTTTGCTGTGTACAACCTCTTCCGGTGTGCCTGTAGCGAGGATATTTCCTCCCTTTTCTCCCCCTTCCGGTCCTAAATCGATGATGTAATCGGCGCACTTGATGATATCGAGGTTGTGCTCAATCACGATCACCGTATTGCCTTTATCCACCAGCTTATTAAGCACCCCCAACAACACGCGGATATCTTCGAAATGCAATCCAGTGGTGGGCTCATCCAGCACGTAAAGGGTGTTTCCGGTATCAACACGGGCCAACTCGGTGGCCAGCTTCACACGCTGGCTTTCTCCTCCCGACAGGGTGGTGGAGGATTGTCCCAGTTTGATATATCCCAGTCCCACCTCCTGTAACACCTTTATCTTGTGAAGGATATTATGTATATTTTCAAAGAAATCAACTGCCTCATTGATGGACATATCCAGCACATCGCCAATTGATTTGCCCTTGAACCGCACCTCCAGCGTCTCGCGATTGTACCTTTTCCCGTGGCACACCTCGCAGGCGACCATCACATCGGGAAGGAAGTTCATCTCAATGGTTTTGTAACCGTTGCCGCTACATTTCTCACACCTGCCCCCTTTCACGTTGAAAGAGAAGCGCCCCGGCTTGTATGCCCGTATTTTGGCTTCCGGCATGCCGGCAAAGAGTGCACGGATATCTGAAAAGACACCGGTATATGTTGCCGGATTGGAGCGGGGTGTGCGTCCTATTGGAGACTGGTCCACACTTACTACTTTGTCGAGATGCTCCATTCCTTTAACTGATCTGTAAGGAAGGGGATCTTTAAGTGAACGGTAAAATTTCTGGCTGAGTATGGGTTGCAGTGTCTCATTAATCAATGTAGATTTGCCGCTGCCTGAGACCCCCGTGATGCAGATGAGGCTGCCCAGTGGGAATTCCGCGGTCACGCTTTTCAGGTTGTTGCCTGAGGCTCCCTCAATAATGAATCTCTTTCCACTGCCGTTGCGTCTTTTTTCTGGCAGGGCGATCTCCAGTTTACCGTTGAGGTAATTGGATGTGAGCGTGTTGTGCTTAAGCATCTCTGAAGGAAGCCCTTCAAACACCACATCACCTCCTTTTTGTCCGGCAAAGGGACCCATATCCACAATATAATCCGATGCCAGCATCATATCCTTGTCATGTTCCACCACCACCACAGAATTGCCCGAATCGCGCAGTTTCTTGAGCGAATCGATCAGTCGGTGGTTATCGCGCTGGTGCAACCCTATGCTGGGCTCGTCGAGAATATAGAGTACGTTCACCAGCTGCGACCCTATCTGGGTGGCCAGTCGTATACGCTGGCTCTCACCCCCCGAGAGCGAAGCAGAGGCACGTGAAAGGGACAGGTATCCCAACCCCACATCCAGCAGGAACTGGAGACGGGAAAGGATCTCTTTCCTGATCTCTTCGGCAATAAGACGCTGCTTTTCTGTCACAGCCGATTCAGATTGAACAAACCAGTCGTACAGCTCGCTGATATCCATCTGCGCCAGTTCGGCAATATTTTTCCCGTTGATTCTGAAATGGAGAGCCTCCCTGTTCAGGCGCTGGCCGTTACACTCGGGACAGAGGGAGGTAGTGATGAACTGTCCCGCCCATTTCTGAGCTGTTGCCGAAGCATCATCATCCTGTTGCATCTCGATATATTTGGCCACACCCTCGTAGGAGACCATGTAGTTGGAATTGCCCAACGACTCGTTTTTAATCTTTAACCGTTCATTAGTACCCTGCATGATCTCATCAACCGCCTCTTTTGGAATATCTTTGATGGCTGTTTTCATTGTTGCACCATACTTCTCACAGATAGCTGTTATCTGCCAGAAAAGCAGGTTACTCTTCTCTTTTCCGAGCGGGAGGATACCTCCTGCGGCGATGCTCAGCTCAGCGTTGGGTATGATCTTTTCGATATCAATCTGATCTACATTGCCGATACCTTTACAGCGGGGACAGGCTCCCTGTGGTGTGTTGAACGAGAAATTGTGGGGTGCCGGTTCGCTGTATGACAGACCGGTGGTGGGACACATTAGGCTGCGGCTGTAATGGCGCACCTCATCTGCATCCACATCTTGTATGAGTATCAACCCCGAACCCTGCTTCATGGCGGTGCGTACGCTTGCTTTCAGCTTGTCGGCGAACTTGTTGGATACAACCAGCTTGTCGATCAGTATTTCAATGCTGTGGTTCTGATAACGGTCCACCCGCATGCCGGGGATGATCTCTTTGATCTCACCATCGACCCTCACATTGAGGTATCCCTTTTTGCGTATCTGTTCGAAAAGCTCTTTGTAGTGTCCTTTCCTGTTTCTCACTGCCGGGGAGAGGATGTGTATTTTCTTCCCTACGTATTTCTCCAGAATCAACTCCAGTATCTGTTCATCGGTATATTTCACCATTTTCTCCCCGGTGAGGTAGGAGTAGGCCTCCCCTGCGCGTGCATATAACAGGCGCAGGAAGTCATACACCTCGGTGGTGGTGCCAACGGTAGAACGGGGATTTTTGTTGGTGGTTTTCTGCTCGATAGAGATCACGGGGCTTAAGCCGGTGATCTTATCCACATCGGGACGTTCCATCTTCCCGAGGAATCCGCGGGCGTAAGCCGAAAAAGTTTCGATATAGCGCCTCTGTCCTTCCGCAAAAATGGTGTCGAAAGCGAGAGACGATTTCCCGCTTCCGCTCAATCCTGTAACCACAGTGAGTGAATTGCGCGGTATGGTTACATCGATATTCTTTAAATTGTGCACGCGTGCGCCGTACACTTGAATCAGTTCAGTTTCTGAGGTCATAGATTGTATAAACGAATGATAACCTAAAAAGTTTACTTCACCGTCCACGCAGAATCGTGCACCTTTGGTTTCTCCCCTTTCCGGTAATAGAGACTCTCTCTGGTGGGTATAAGGATGGTGTAACTCTTACCCGATGCATTACTCAGTTTAGTGCTTCGTAGCCAGGAATTGAAGTCCTTTAACTGCGCGTAGGTGATATTGTTATCTTTGGCGAACGTTACCAGATCAGGTATGGAGGAGTATACGCTTACCTCCTTGAATTCCATCGGTTTATACAAGTGTTCGGGCTTTATGACGAACCCGTATTGTTGCGGGTTCTCAAAGACCAGTTTGATGGCGAGCATACGGTAGTAATAACGGGTGGTCTCCTCCACGAGCCACAGATCGAGTGCATCCTCTGTCTGCTGGTTCTTCAGTTCCGTGGTGATGCGTCTCTGCCCGCCGTTGTAGGAGAGTGCTGCACTGCTCCACGATCCCTGCTTCAGGTAGGCATCCCTGAGATAGCGGCTTGCGGCTGCGGTAGACTTCTCAATGTGATACCGTTCATCCACATCGGATGTTACCTCCAACCCATATTGTTTGCCCGTACTTTCCATGAACTGCCACAGTCCTGCAGCCCGCGCGGGTGAGACAGCACGATAATCGAGACTGCTTTCAATCACTGCCAGATATTTCAGGTCGTCAGGGAGACCCTGTTTTTTCAGAATAGGTTCAATGATGGGGAAGATACGGTTAGCCCGTTTGAAAAGAAGCATGGTGGTAGAATGGAAGTAGGTGAAGCTGTTCAGCTCCCTGTCCATACGTTCCCGCTTGTCGTAACGGTCGAATGTGATCTTTTCACCAGCAAAGGTCATGCTTTCGGGTATATCCACCGATGCGGTCATGGAGAGCACCAATGGTTTTTCAGAATCGGTTTTTTCGAGGTCGTTTCCGGAAGTGAGGAGCAGGGCGAGCGTTCCCAATCCGGTGAAGAGCACAAATATAGAGATAAGCAGTGTGGATTTTTTCATAACTATTCTTGTCAATGTTGCATAATCTTAGCTACCGGACAGAAAATCATCTTTTATGCCTTCCGTAGGGTTAACAAATATACAAAATTATCGCTGCTTAACCGAATATCATCAATTTTTCTTAAGTTTGTATCTGAGTTGTACCTGATCCGTATCTGTTTGCATGAACCTGTTTTCGGATAACAATCCGCACCGTCAGCCTCGACTAATAAAAACAGATCAGGTAAACAGATCACTAACAGTATAAAAAAATCATATGAAGCTGAAAACGCCCAAGTCAGTTATAAAAGCACACGATATTAGCCAGCTCCGGTTTCGCGACACACCCTTCGTGAAGCTGATGAACAAACGCATTTATAATATTCTGATGGTCGCTTCGCGATACGATATGTTTATGCTGGAAGATGACGGACGCGTCGATGAGCAGATATTCAATGAGTATATTTCGCTCAATCTCCGTTATCCGCCCCGGTTCACGCAGGTGAACAACAACAAGGAGGCACTTGCTGAGCTTAATCAAAACCACTATGAGCTGATTATCTGCATGCCCAATATGGACAGCAGCGATACATTTGATCTGGCAATTCAGATAAAAGAGCGCTACCCCGGTATCCCTGTGGTGCTGCTTACCCCTTTTTCAAAAGCAGTAACGCGATCACTGAGCAAAGAGAATCTGAGTGGTATCGATTATGTGTTTAGCTGGCTGGGCGATACAGACCTGTTGCTGGCGATCATCAAGGTGGTGGAAGACCGGATGAACGTAGAGCATGATGTCAAGACAGTGGGTGTGCAGACCATCATGCTTGTGGAGGACTCTGTCCGTTTCTACTCATCGGCATTGCCGTTGCTCTATAAATTTGTCCTTTCCGAATCGAGAGAGTTTTCGAAGGAGGCACTTAACGACCACCTGCGGATGCTGCGTATGCGCGGTCGCCCCAAGATTCTGCTTGCGCGTAATTATGAAGAGGCCGTCTCCTATTACAAGAAGTATGGAGATAATATGCTGGGTGTGATCAGCGACATGAGCTTCAACGTGAAGGGTGAGAAGGATCAGTTTGCCGGAAAACGTCTGGGGGAATGGATCAAATCAAAAGATAACTATATCCCCATTATTTATACCTCTTCCAATTCCGACAACAGAAAGCATATCAACGGGGTGAACGCTGTTTTTATCGATAAAAACTCCAAAACCTTTCCCCAGGACTTACGCAGAGCAATCAAGGATTACCTGGGATTTGGCGATTTCATTATCACCGATCCCAATACCAAAGAGGAGATATTCCGCATCAAGAACCTGAAGGAGTTGCAGATGAACATCCGCAATATCCCGGACGATGCCCTCCAGTATCACCTGTCACGAAACCATTTCTCCCGCTTCTTCTATTCACGTGCCATGTTCCCTGTGGCAGAGATGCTGAAAAAGATCGACGTGTCGGAATATGCGAATATGAACGATGCACGTGAACTGATCCATGCCACCATCGTACAATACCGGAGGATGAAAAATATTGGCGTGGTGGCTGTGTTTGAGAAAGACCGTTTCGATCAGTACTCCAATTTCGCACGCATTGGTGAAGGATCGCTAGGAGGTAAGGGGAGGGGATTGGCATTTATCGGTTACATGGTGAAAACGCACCTGGAGCTGAATAATAACCAGAACTTCCCTGTGACCACACCCAAAACGGTGGTGCTCTGCACCGATCTCTTCGATGAGTTCATGGAGGCCAACAACCTCTACTCGCTGGCGTTATCGGACAGAGACGATGAAGATATCCTTAAACATTTTATCGCAGCTAAGCTGCCCAAACGGCTGGTAAGCGATTTCCTGGTCTTTTTTGATGCCATTGACGGACCCATCGCGATACGTTCATCCAGCCTGCTGGAGGACTCTCAGTACCAGCCTTTCGCAGGCATCTACTCCACCTATATGATCCCCTATGTGGACGATAAGTATGAGATGGTGCGTCTGTTGAGCAGTGCTATCAAGGCTGTCTATGCGTCGGTCTACTATAAGGACAGTAAGAGCTATATGGCTGCCACGCACAATCTGATTGACCAGGAGAAAATGGCGATCGTGCTGCAGGAGGTGGTAGGCTCGCAGTATGGGAATCTTTTTTATCCTGCCATTTCGGGTGTGGCCCGCTCCATCAATTACTATCCTATCGGCAATGAAAAGACCGAAGATGGTATCGTAAATATGGCGCTCGGGCTGGGGAAATACATTATGGATGGAAACATGGGACTGCGTTTCTCGCCGCTGCACGCATCAAAGATATTGCAGTTGAGCTCGCTCGATCTGGCATTGAGAGATACGCAGACACAATACTACGCGCTCGATCTCGATTCGGTAGCGAAAGATTTCACCATCGATGACAGTTTTAACTTGCTGAAGCTGCGTCTGAGAGAGGCTGAGAAGGAGGGTCCCCTCCGTTTTGTAGCTTCCACTTACGATCCACAGGACCAGATCATTCGTGATGGTTTTTACGAAGGAGGAAGGAAGATCATCTCGTTCGCCAACATCCTGCAGCACGACATGTTTCCGCTGAATGAAATTCTGGAAAAGATATTGAAAGCAGGGCAAAAAGAGATGGGACGCCCTGTGGAGATCGAGTTTGCCGTGGATATCAGAGACCAGCAGCTCGCTTCCTTCTATGTGTTGCAAATCCGTCCAATAGTGGACAACAAGGAGGTGGTGCATGAAAACCTGGATAAGATAGATGTGAATGATGCGGTTTTGTTCTCGAGAAATGCCCTGGGTAACGGCATCTCCAACGATATACATGATGTGATCTATGTGAAAACAGATGCGTTCAATGCATCGAACAATACGCTGATAGCCCGCGAGATAGAGAGTCTTAATAGCCGGTTTGTGGCTTCAGGCAACAACTATGTCCTGGTCGGCCCGGGACGCTGGGGCTCCTCCGATCCATGGCTGGGCATACCGGTGAAGTGGTCTCATATCTCCCAGGCACGTGTGATCGTAGAGTCAGGTATGGAGAACTACCGCATTGAACCAAGTCAGGGAACCCATTTCTTTCAGAACCTCACCTCTTTCGGTGTGGGTTACTTCACTGTGAACCCTTTTTTGGAAAATGATGGATACTTCGATGAAAACTTTTTAAACCAGCAGCCGGCAGTACATGAAACAAAATTTATACGTCAGGTGCATTTCGATCATCCTATATGCATCAAGATTAATGGTAAGAAGAGGGTAGGAGTTGTAATGAAACCCGGAAAATAACCTTTTCGCTTTTTTGTTATTGTTGCCTTCTTCAACATTGTAGCCCCATCATATATCAGGTAAAACAAATCTGACTTCTATTTGTTAAATAGTTAGTTAATACATCTATTGCAAACAATTATCACCCTAATGAAAAAAATATCCCTGACATTACTCCTGTTTATCTGTGCTTTCGGTATTTTTTCTCAAAACAGACATACGATGAATGATAACCGCTATTTGAACGAGTGGGTAAAGGTACTCGAATTTGAGAGCCAATCTCTGCCTCAATCGGCTGCTTCAGAGGTGGATAAGATCCTGCGCATGGCTGTGGAGGATGAAAATAGTCCGCAGATCATCAAGGCGCTCATTCATCAGGGGAAATATGATCTGGCCATCGATAATCAAAATGACACCCTCATTTTTCGAAACCTGATTGAAATGGTGGAGATGAGTGACAATGTGATAGAGCGGTCGGTATTGCACTCCATGCTGGGCGAACTCTATCTGCAATACTACCGAAAAGAACAGAGGCTGATTGACCAGCGCACGGAGTTGGGTGATTTTGTGCCGGCCGATATGAAAGAGTGGACACGCAATATCTTTTTCAACAAGGTGGTGGAGCACCTGAACGCATCCATTGCATCACAGGGTGACTTAGAAAAGGCAGAAGTGGAAACATATGCTGCAGTGATTCATTTGGGAAAAGATTCGCGCAGATTTTATCCCTCCATGTACGACTTCCTGACACGACGGGCCATCGAAATTTTCAATCAGATTGATACTGACGAAGATATGAGTCGTACACTGGTAAAGAAGAACATCCCACTACAATCATTGTTCGCCCCCGCAGATAAGTATGCAGCGCTCTCCTTCGATCTTCAGCCAAAAGAGTACAATCTCTGGTCGCTTGAAACTTACAGGAGATTGATCTCCTCTTTGCAGAAAAGAGAACTGGAACGCTCTGTACTGCTGACAGAGCTGGATAAGATGGATTACTTGTCGAGACTGCAAAATGTGTATGCCAAAGAGGCTTTGCCATCGCTCGAAAGGCTGTTGGAGCAATGGGCAGAAAGGGATTTCAGTGTGGAGATTATCGATAAACTGGCCGATTTATATCAGAACGAGATCTATCGGTATGATGATCGTGATAGTCTCAAGCGTACTGAAAAAACAGAAGAGCTCTATCTTCTGTTACAGAACACTACCCGGAGGTTCCCTGATTACGAACGTATCTCTGTTATTGAGAACAGGTTATTACAACTTACACAACCAGAATTTTCTGTTTCGGGAAAAAATACCTTCCCGGTAGAAGGAGAGAAGAAATTGAGTGTCACCTGGAAAAATCTCCGGTCACTCAGTGCAAAACTCTACAGGGTTGATTCCCCGAAAGATGTGCAGATGGCGAACGCCGGTGTTCGCAAGAACATCGATACCAAAAGAACTTTCGTGAAAAATATCCCGGTACCATTGCCTGAGAAACCCGATTATGCAAAGGGAGACACGACTTTCGTTGTAGAGGTGGATGAGCCGGGGATCTATATGCTGACCTTCCACTCAACCCCTCAGGCGCAGGATAACAACAACACCGATTATTACTTTGCTGTGTCTGATCTGACACTTTTCTTCCGCTCATCGGCAAAAGATAAATATGATTTTTTCGTGGTGGACAGGGTCACGGGCATACCGGTTAAGGATGCAGAGGTTCAGATCTACAAGCTGCCGGGAAACTGGCGTAACTCAACCCTCACCCTTGCTGAGACGCTGCCCGTGAATGAGATGGGGCTGGCTGAATATAATAAAGAGATACCTAACAACGATCTCTATTATCACGCCGTTGCCGGAGATGACAACGGCTCATTACTGAACCGCCTGCCCTATGGTTGGTTTGACTATTCCGAAGGAGCGGCAGTTAAGCGGGAGACAGTGAGCATTTTCACCGACCGTAGTCTCTACAGGCCGGGACAGACCGTCTACTACAAAGCGGTGGTTATGGATGCAGTGGAGAACAAACACAAAGTTGTGAGCGATAAAGTAATTGAATTTGTTTTGCGTGATGCCAACAACAGAGAAATAGCAACTGAGCGATTAAAAACCAATGCGTTCGGCTCTGTCTCGGGTGAGTTTGTGCTGCCACAGGCCCTCCTGCCGGGAATGTTCACCATTGAAACGGAGCAGGGGAGAGTGGCCCTGCGTGTGGAAGAGTACAAGCGGCCCACATTTGAAGTAATGTTCGATACCATTGAACAGACTTACCGGTTCGGAGAGAAGATCATACTGAAGGGAAAAGCGGTCTCCTTCTCAGGTATAAGACTGCAAGATGCAACAGTGCAATACCGTATCACCCGCCGGCAGGTATGGTGGTGGCGATGGGGCGGATCGGTCGAACAGTTCGCCGAGGGAGTCCTTATCACCGATGAGAACGGTATGTTCGAAATTCGGTTCACTCCCGAGAAAACAGATGGCCAGCATGGTGCACGCTCAATTTATAGTTTCGATGTGGAAGCCACCGTCACCGACCTGAACGGCGAGACCCGGGTGGGGAATTACTCTGTCACTGTGGGTGATATCTCCATGATGCTGCAGCTCGAGATGC
>JAENWZ010000373.1 GCA_016649795.1 Proteiniphilum sp.
AAGCAAGGTGATCGGTCAGGACGAAGCGGTGGACAAGATCGTGAAAGCGATACAGCGTAACCGCGTGGGACTGAAAGACCCCAACAAGCCTATAGGCACCTTCATGTTCCTTGGACCTACAGGTGTGGGGAAAACCCATCTGGCCAAGAAGCTGGCCGAATTCCTGTTTGATTCGACGGAGAATCTTATTCGCGTGGATATGAGCGAGTACATGGAGAAATTCAATGTGTCTCGTCTTGTGGGAGCACCTCCGGGATACGTGGGCTATGAAGAGGGGGGACAGCTCACAGAGAAAGTGCGTCGTCGCCCCTATTCAGTTGTGCTGCTCGATGAGATTGAGAAAGCACATCCCGATGTGTTCAATATCCTGCTCCAGATTCTGGATGAAGGACATATAACGGACAGTCTCGGACGGAAGATCGATTTCAAGAATACGATTCTGATCATGACATCGAACATCGGCACACGTCAGCTGAAAGATTTCGGTCGCGGAATAGGTTTTAACATCAACAACAGTGTGAGCGATTCTGAATATTCACGCGGTGTGATACAGAAAGCGCTTAATAAAGCGTTCGCACCCGAGTTCCTGAACAGGGTTGACGATATTGTGATGTTCGACCAGCTGAGCAAAGAGTCAATCTACAGGATTATTGACCTGGAGCTGATTGGCCTCTACAAACGTATCGGCGATCTGGGTTACAAGATGAACCTTACCGAATCTGCGAAAGAATTTATTGCCAACAAGGGTTACGACGTACAGTTCGGTGCCCGTCCGCTGAAACGTGCCATTCAAAAATACATTGAAGACGAAATGGCAGAATTGATCATCCGTACCGGCATCAAGGAAGGTGATACCATAGAGGTGGATTTCGACAGCGAGAAACAGCAGATTACAATGAACGTAATGGAAAAGGTAGAATAACTACCAGAAGGCATACCTGAGACTTACCATTGGTACAAATCTCATTCCAGGAGAAAGTGAAAAAAGGAGCTGTCTTGAACGACAAGCTCCTTTTTTCTATTGTAATAACGATGGAGGCTATGGCCTCATCAATTCCATCCAGGATTTTGATGTCCCTTCAGAGATGGGTTTGCTTGCATCTCACTTAACGGGATGGGCCATAATAGTGCATATTCAGGGATAGCACCTACTCTGGTGGTTCCATCGGGTTTGTTCTGGATAACTGCGGATGTCAAAGATGTCCACTTCAATCTTCCCGATTGCATTCCATCTGCCTCAGGATAGAGACGGGTGCGTCGGATGTCATCCCATATCTTGAATTCCAACGGGAACTCATGGAAACGTTCAGTAAGAATCGACTGTATCAGCGCATCGCCTGCAGCTGTTTCGTCAGCCAGACCCGCACGCTTACGCACCTGGTTCAGATAAGACCTCGCTTCCACTTCTTTTCCTGTACGTGCCAAACCCTCGGCGGCGATCAGCAGCACTTCGGCATAACGGAATATCGGCATGTTGTAATCGCCATTACGTCCATTGATCAATGAACCGGCATCGAACCAGGCCCAGTTACCGACATTGTTCAGGGTATGGGTAACACCCGTACCGTCGGTGTAGGTGCGGAAAAAGAATTGTTTCTCCATATTCCGGATATCGGAAGGGTGATAGCTGTTGATCAATATATCGGAAGGCAGGTAGGCATTGTACAACACATC
>JAENWZ010000072.1 GCA_016649795.1 Proteiniphilum sp.
GCCGTATCGGAGCAGCTGTGAGTAGAGGATAGCCAGTATCAGCGAGAGAGGGATGACAAAGAGGCTCCAGTTCTTCTCAAATCGCAGGGTCATCTTCACCGCTTTCAGGTAACGCTCCAGCATCTTCCTGGTATTATCCTGCATGATTGCTCCTTTTCTCACTTTCAGATAGTGGTTACCGCTGTAGAGAAGATTGCCTAGCAGCAGCAGGAAATAGCCGGACAGCAGCCATAGTATATCCCCCGAACAACGGTGGTATATTCCCAGCAGAAGCAGCAGCCCCATCAGTGCAATATTCCATATTAGTCCCAGCTTCATCTTTCTGTTCAGTCTTTCCAGCAGCAGATCTGAGCTGTCGCGAATAAATCCTTCTGCTACACCTCTCTTTTCATTCTGCAACTCATTCCCGAATGCTTTCCATCTGTTGGTTTTCTCGTCCATTACTATTCCTCCGTCAGTTGATGTTTTAACTCTTTCTTGATCCTGTGAATTTTAACCGATATATTTCCTTTGCTGCAACCGGTCATCGTTGCAATCTCGCTGTTCCTGTATCCGTCGAGGTGAAGGGTGATGATCATCCGTTCTGTTTTTGGAAGTCTTCTGATTGCCTGCAGCAGTGCATCTCTCTGCCGGTTCTCTTCAGTATATTCTGCTGGGAGATCCGCAATCCGGTCCGGTTCCAGCGTAATCTCACTCTGTTGTTTATTGTTTTTCCGGCGGTAGACCAGAGCGGTGTTGAGGCTCACCCTGTAGACCCAGGTAGATGGCTTCGCCTCCCCTTTGAACGACGGGAAAGATAGCCAGCACTGGTAGATGATCTCCTGCAGCAGATCAGCCCTCTCTTCCTCATTGCTCGTGTAGAGCAGCGTCACCTTGTGCAGGATGCCGCTGCAGCTATCCATTAGCTGTAAGAACTCCTCTTCCCTCTTTTTTGCCGACATAACATCTCGCTTTACTGTTCTATCTATTGGTATCAAATTTGAGGAAAAAATTACAGAGGAGCAAAGTACTTTATTTCCTCAATTTTGTAATTGAGATAATTGCATCTTGTATATCAATTGTCTTTATTATATTCATAATCAATGTCTTCCAAAGTGGTCAAATTTGACTATATTAAACTTCGAGTGTGCCCAAATGTATTTTTTTTGATTCTGTTTGTGAGATATTGTGTAATATTTTACCGTATCTCTATCAACATTATGCAAAACGTAGCATTTGCGCAATAAATAGCCAACATTCCAGGAGTGGAAGGTCCTGCCGGTGATCTCTTTCTTGTTGATGCCGCCGGGAGCCGATATTTTTAACCGCTCGGCAATCTCTTTGGCCGATTTGCGGGTGAAGGAGAGGATGGCGATACGGTTGGGCTGCACCCCCTTCCTGAGGAGGTACTCCGCCCGCGCGATGATGGTGCCGGTCTTGCCCGTGCCGGCCCCTGCCAGCACCAGCAGGTGCTTCCCCTCGTACCCGGCGGCTTTTTGTTGTTGTTCGTTGAGCTGGATCATTTCTCAATTCTTCAGGTTATGATGCTGTGGGATGTCTGTTTTTAGCTTTCTCTTCTGCACAGATCGGGCAAACCATACGCACAATATACGATGCAAATTTATTATATGCAAATGTACGGATTTAGGGGTAAAACCTGACTACTTCACATAGAAACATTCCAACAGTCTAACATTTCATAGCAGCCTTTTAGAAAGTTTTTCAATAGCTGACAGAATGTGTTAATTTGTTAATGAATGGGTGTCCTTGGTTTATTTGTTTTTTGTACATTTGTAAATTGACCTGAGAAAACAATATTCATGAAACAGGAAGAATTCACCATGCTAATAATTGTTCACTCAAAACTGAACATTTGAATGATCTGAAAATGGAAACGGGGTATAAGAAGAGAAAAATGTAAATTAATCAGCATGTTAAACTACTATTATAAAGACACTCTTTCTTCATTTTTAACAAAAAGTGTTGATCAGGTGGTTGGTGAAATTACCTTATTAAACCAATTTGACTCCACTCTTAATCAGAATCATTCGTGGGTGGCAGAAATTCATTGCTTAAAAGAGGCACTACAAGGGTTACAAGGAAGTATTTTCTTTGAATTTTCTATTCCCCGAATGGGGAAAAGGATTGATACATTGGTAATAATTGAGGGAGTTATCTTTGTAATTGAATTTAAAGTAGGTGAGCATAGATATAACCAATCCAGTGTGGAGCAGGTTTGCGACTATGCGCTGGATTTGAAAAATTTCCATGAACCAAGTCATCAAGCACTGTTGGTGCCTGTTTTGGTAGCTACTGAGGCTAAAAGCATATTCAGTGAGATCGTCACCACATCTCACAATGACAGTTTGATTCTGCCAATAAAAACGAATGCAAAGAGTTTAAAAGATGTTATTCATTCTGTATTGGATTTTTATAATGAAATTTTTGCAATTGATCCGGCAACTTATGCGGCTGGAAGGTACTCACCCACACCAACAATTATCGAAGCAGCTATTTCACTTTATAAAAACCACACTGTGGATGAAATTACCCGAAGCGATGCGGATGCAAAAAATCTTTCCAAAACAACTGACACAATTTCTGAGGTCATCACTAATGCAAGAGTTGACAACAAAAAGATTATCTGTTTTGTCACTGGAGTACCCGGTGCCGGAAAAACACTTGTCGGTCTGAAAGTGGCGACCACCCACTTGGACGAGGAGGATGGAGAAGCCAGTGTCTACCTTTCTGGCAATGGTCCTCTGGTTGCAATACTTCAAGAAGCTTTGGCTCGTGACAAGGTTAAATATGAAAAGGAGAAAGGGCTTAAATTAACTAAAGAAAAGGCCAAATCGAGTGTAAAAACGTTTATTCAAAACATCCATCACTATCGCGATGCATATCTTGTTGATCCTACTGCACCGTACGATCATGTAGCAATTTTTGACGAAGCGCAAAGAGCTTGGAACAAGGAACAGACTATTTCCTTTATGAAACGGAAAAAGAACAGACCTGATTTTGACCATTCTGAACCAGAATTTTTAATCTCGTGTCTTGATCGGCACAAAGACTGGGCTGTGATTGTCTGTTTGGTGGGTGGTGGCCAAGAAATCAACACGGGTGAAGCCGGTATTTCGGAATGGTTAGCGGCAATAAAGGATTGCTTCCCACATTGGGGTGTATATATTTCTCCCTATTTGACCGATTCTGAATATGCAGCAACAGATGCAATTGCTGCACTCAATAACGTGACAGAGGTTCACCTTAATCCCGATCTACATCTATCAGTCTCCATGCGTTCATTTAGAGCTGAAAATCTTTCACTTTTTGTGAAGAATCTTTTGGATCTTCAAAAAGATAAAGCAATTGAGTCGTTCAATCATATTAAAGAGAAGTACCCTATTGTATTGACAAGAGATCTGAAAAAGGCAAAAGAGTGGTTGAAAGAAAAAGCAAGAGGTAGTGAAAGGTATGGTTTGGTTGTATCCTCACAAGCTCAAAGGCTTAAACCGTATGCGATTGATGTGAAGTCGCCGATGAATCCTGTTCACTGGTTTTTGAACGGGAAAGATGACGTGCGTTCCTCTTTTTTCTTGGAAGATGTGGCTACTGAGTTTCATATACAAGGCTTGGAGTTAGATTGGGCCTGTATAGCATGGGATGGAGATTTGAGGTATTCAAATGATGGATGGAAAACATACGAGTTTAGGGGTAATAAATGGCAAAATATTAACAAAGAAGAGAGAAAGCAATATCTGATCAATGCTTACCGAGTTCTGCTAACCAGAGCCAGACAGGGTATGATCATCGTTGTTCCTGAGGGCAATGAAGAAGACTTGACCAGGAAGCCTGAGTATTATGATACAACGTTTAACTATCTAAAGAGCTTAGGGATTCCAGTTGTTTAATCAAATAAGTTTAGATCATACGTTTATAGGGTCAGGTAAATAAAAGAAGAGATCGAAGGCTCATTCACTTGAATTCGTTATGAACGATTCCAGTGATTCTAATCAGAATATTGCTAAATGGCTATTTGTTGTCAGTGATTTATCTCCACATCAAGCTGCCTTCCTTCTTCCAATGCTTTTTTGTCCAGTCCTGAACCTAATGCCAGGCCAATGGAGATCCCAAACGGCAGTCCAATTGCTAAAAATGCCATATTGCCGAGGCTGACCCCGAAAACAACGCCAAGAGGAATTCCAAACGCAGCCAACCCCAGCGCTAACCAGATATTTCGATAGTGATTCTTCGGTACAAGCTTAAGCTCTTTCTCGATCAATCTCAGGATATCAGATTGCGTCTTTCTTATCTGTTTTCTCCATTCTTCTTCTGATCCTGAAGGCGGGTTTATCAGGTCAATTCCGGTATTGATGGACTGAACTACCTCATCGGGGAGTTCCCTTTTTCTCAATTCCGTTAATAGCTTGTCGAATTGCACATAGGAATCGGTTAACCGTTTATTTTGGTCGATGGCGGCTCTCTTTTTAAGTTCATTTATTTCCATTTCTCTTTTTCGATGTTAAGTATTGCCAGATCCAGTCTGGTGAACAGGAAAATACTCAGCAGGAAGATGCCCAGTTCTTCGATTTTTAATGATGTTTTCATTACTTCTTCGGGAGTTTGTCAGCTTCACGTAGCAGATCTTCCACGTTGAGTGCCCTAGTGAACATGTTGAGGGAACCGTCGGCCTCCACAGGCCATTGAGCCTTGGTTTTGTCCCAGTACAGCTCCACCCCGTTACCGTCGGGATCGTTCATGTAGATGGCTTCAGAGATGCCCTGGTCGCTCGTACCTGTGTGAGGATAACGTACTTATTTTAGCTCTCCTGCAAGAGATTAAGCCTTATATAAGCTCGTTTCGGCCGCATTCGATCTTGTAGGTAAAAGAATCGGCACGGTACCAGCCAATATTGTACTCAACAGGTGTTCCGTTCACATCACTTACAAACCTCTTCCTTACCAATATCGGTGCTCCTGTGTCAACATCCAGCTTAGAAGCTAAAAAATCATTGGCAGGAATGGCACTTATCTCCTCTCTTGAGTTTTTAACGGTGATGTCGTACTCATTTTTAAGGATATCATAAAGACGTTCATTGAAATTTTCAGACCCGTCCAGCGGAATAGCAGGATTAAATTCCGAAATAAAGTAGACAAAAGGGAAATCTTCTTTACCTCGTAACCTTTCAATCTTCAAGATCTTAACCTTCTCATCTTCCAGGGAAAAAAATGACGCTGCCTCCGTGGTTGGCTTATGTTTACAGATATGAAGTTCGAAATTCTCAACCTTTATCCCAAGAATCTTCATCTCCTGTGAAAAGCTTAACCAGTTGTTCGCTTCACTGTATATGTTGTTAATCGCAACTCTGGTACCTATACCCCTTTTGCGGATAAGGAGTCCTTCGTTCACCAGTTTATTGATCGCTTGCCTGAGCGTATTTCGTGAAATATTCAATTGTTCAGACAATTCAACTTCGTTGGGTATCAGCGTTCCGTTTTTGTATTTATCTGAAGCGATCAACTCCCTTAAGAATTGCTCTGCCTGCCTGTGTAATGGCGTTTTACTGTTTCTGTCAATCATAATACTACTTAGGAGATTTTTTAATACGCTCACTGCAAAATATAAGATTTAATGTTTGTCTCATGAAAATTAATATTGTTTCGCTTTATTGAGTTGTAAATCAACAGCGTAAGAATTGCCCTAAGATTAAAACGGTTCGAAAAATGGGTATAAAATTACCAATAATCCATCTTTTATAACCAATCTTCGCAAAAAAAGCAAGGTACAATTTTTTTGAAGATAGAATTGTGCCCACTTCCCTAATTATAGGTAAAAAAACTAAAAAAAACATCAAAAAAGTTTGTGGTTTTAGAATGAATAATATATATTTACAGTCTATATGTTCATACAAAAATAAATAAAAGATAAACAAAGTGTTACTTAATGGGTACATATGACAAGTTTCCCTCAACATTCATTGAGGATGGAAAGCTGATAAAATGGTGGAATGATATAATATCTGAATTGTCTTCAGACAAAAGTAACATCATTGCAGTTGAATGTTACACCGGTATTTACTACTCCGACCTTTTAACGAAGATTAAAGAGATACCTCATACAATGCTGGTTGATACCTCAGCGCTGTTTAAAAGCGAAGAGGAGATCCTGCAGATGACAGCTCCTTTTATGAAAGAGGACGTACTTTTCGGTTTTCTCAGCAACTTATCCCTCGCTGACTATTTTGATCAAGATAAACTGAAGAACATTCAGCAAAAGATAAAAAGATTAGAGGGAGAGAAGAGGGTGATTGTTGTTGGAACAGTCTGCTGTTCACCATTGACGGAGTGAACTTTGAGATGCCTTCGGTTAATCTTATTTATATGAAAAGCAGGGAGGTGCTGGGTGAGCCGGTGGAAGCCCGTTTTGGGAAGGATTTTCCTATTCGTTTTGATCTGCTGGATACGATGCAGGGAGGAAATCTGAGCCTGCAGGTACATCCTTATCTGGATTATGCAAAAGAGAATTTCGGCCTTCATTATACGCAGGAGGAGAGTTATTATGTGATTGATGCCTGCGACGATGCCTCGGTATATCTGGGTGTGAAGCCCGATATCGATTCACAAGCAATGATCAGTGATCTGAAAAATGCGAATGAAAATGGATATGGACCATTTGATGCGGAGAAATTTATCAATATTTTCCCTGCCAGGAAACATGACCATTTTTTAATCCCTGCCGGTACTATCCATTGCTCAGGCAAGAATGCACTCGTCCTTGAGATTAGTACTACACCCAACCTCTATACCTTTAAGTTGTGGGATTGGGGACGTTTGGGACTTGATGGAAAACCCAGGCCAATCAATATAGAGCGGGGTGAGAAAGTGATCCGCTGGGAGAGAGATACCCAATATGTTGAGAAGGAGCTGATAAACAGATTTGAGCAAGTCTCCTCAGGTGATGGATGGACAGAGGAGAGAACGGGACTTCATGAAACACAATTTATCGAAACCAGGCGACACTCCTTTACAAAAGCGGTAACACATTATAGCCACAATTCCGTAAATGTACTAAACCTGATCGAGGGTGATGAAGTTATCGTGGAGAGCCTGAACGGAGCGTTTGAACCACTTATCGTGCATTTCGCCGAGACATTTATTGTGCCGGCTTCGGTTGGAGAATATAGCATAAGGCCATTTGGCAAATCAGCAGGGAAAAAATGTATGACCATAAAGGCAACTGTTCGCCATTAGTTGAAATCTTCATATTAATACTGACAAATAAAATGACCAACGATGCATAACAATGACCACAGAACAGTTTTGACGCTCGATGCCGGAGGAACCAACTTCGTTTTTTCCGCCATCAGAAGAGGGGAAGAGATTGTTCTTCCTGTTTGCCTGCCGGCATATCCCGATAATCTGGAGAGATGTTTGAAAGCCATCATTAGCGGATTTAAAGAGGTGATAGGATTGATTGATGCTGAGCCTGATGCAATAAGCTTTGCCTTCCCCGGTCCTGCCGATTATGAAAATGGTATTATAGGCGATTTGCCTAATTTTCCCTCTTTCAGGGGAGGTGTCGCTTTGGGGCCACTCCTCGAAAAGGAGTTCGGACTGCCTGTTTTTATTAATAACGACGGCAACCTTTTTGCTTACGGAGAGGCACTTGCCGGCGCCCTTCCGGAAGTAAACCGATCGCTCCACGAGATCGGTAACCCGACCCTCTATAAGAATTTGATCGCAGTGACTTTGGGGACAGGATTCGGCTGTGGCGTAGTGATCGATAAGCAGCTGTTATTGGGTGATAATGGTTGTGGAGGTGATGTGTGGTTGTCAGCGAACAAGTACGATAACTGCCTTATTGCTGAAGAAGGAGTCAGCATACGGGCCGTCGTGCGCACCTATATGGAGTTGTCGGGTGAAGGTATCAGCTACACACCTAAAGAGATCTTCGAGATTGCAGAGGGAAACAAAAAGGGAGATAGAGAGCCTGCCGTTAAGAGCTTTGAACGACTGGGAGAAGCTGCAGGTTACACCATCACTGAATTCCTCAATATTGTGGACGGTATTGTGGTGTTGGGAGGCGGCGTCTCCAATGCGCATAAGTATATCCTTCCTGCACTCTTAAAAGAGATGAGAGGGTCAAGAAAAACCGTGGCGGGAGCAACTATACCCAGGCTTCAGATGGAGGTATATAATCTGGAAGATGAAAGAGAGCGGGCTGAATTTGTAAAAGGTGAATCGGGAAGTATTGGAATACCGGGTGGAGACAGTGTAGCACATTACCGTGAGAAGAAAAAAACAGGGGTCATGATAAGCAAGCTGGGTACAAGCAGGGCTGTATCACTCGGAGCCTATTATTTTGCATTGAACCGGCTGGATAAAGTTAAAAAGCATACAAATGATTAAGATTAAAGATGTTTCTTAGATTTTCATCACTGTGCACAATGTTCAGGTTATCTCTCCACTATATCTGCTTGAAGTAGTGAATGTTTTTTACTTTTGTACAACATTGATAAGCTAAATACTATAATTTTGAAGGATGATGAATAGAAAAATATTATTTTTAGGGATTGCTGCCCTTTTATTGTTAATCTCTGAAGTACAGGGGCAATCGCAAAGTTTCACTCCTGTCTGGGAGATAGGCAAAAAGGATAACAGTGCAAGTGAATTTGCACTCTACCGGGATTCTTATACAGCTTATCCCCAACTATTCAAGGAGGGCGTTGCGATATATACAATTGGGAAGAGCAATGAGAAAGAGATCCCTTACTTCCTTCCCGGCAGCGATGATGCCTGGGCGGGTAACATCTCAGGAAGGCTGATGATCAGGTTTGGTGTGGATCAATTCCGGTCTGATGCCAGACTGAAGCTAAAGATCAACTTTGTTGAAACGCATCCCACCTCAAGCCCTTTACTTAAAATTGTGTTGAATGATCATACAATCGAGAAAAAGACACCCGCAGGCAATAACAGGGATTTTCTGAACGATAAGCAGACACGCTCTGAAGGATTGTCTGTTGAGGTGGATCTTCCCGCGGGCACTCTGCAGAAGGGAGATAATATGCTCATCATCGAGAATGCGAAAGGGAGCTGGCTCGCCTTCGATAACATTGCGCTTTTAACCGATAAGCCGGTGACCATGGCTGAAACAACTCATGCAATTGTTTTTTTAAATGCCTATGCTATTCCCGCTCTAAAGCATGGGAAAGGGGGAGAACTGGTGATACCCGTAAAGATACAGGTGGCAAACTGGAGCGAGAATGTGCAGTATGTTGAAGTGAGAGCAGGCAACAATACCGGGCAATTCGCTGTCAACAGCGGTATTCAAACCGTTGACTTCTCACTCCCCGAGGTGAAGAGTGAGCAAGAGGTTGATCTGCAGCTGATCTGCAATCAGAAGGTTGTTGGGGGGAAGAGTGTGAAGCTCTCACCGGTAAAAAAATGGATGGTCTATCTGATACAGCA
>JAENWZ010000249.1 GCA_016649795.1 Proteiniphilum sp.
ATCGTAAAAAAACCGTTCGTGTTTTTGCGAACCATCAAACTATTCGTATATTTGCGAACTAAAATAGACTATATACAAAATGTGAGAAGATATCATGGCAAAAAAAGAATTCACTGAAGAACAAATCAAGATCTCACGCCTCGCCAAGGCGCTGGCTCATCCGGTAAGGATAGCCATTTTGCAATTGCTGGCCAATCAGAACTGCTGTTATCATGGCGATATGTCAGATATTATACCGGTTGCCAAGAGCACTCTCTCACAGCATCTGAACGAGTTGAAAGAAGCAGGACTGATTCAGGGAGAATTTACCCCTCCCACAGTAAAGTACTGTATCAACAAAAAAAACTGGGAGAGTGCCGGAGAGTTATTGGGAACTTTTATCGACAATATTGCACAGGTAAAAAGCTACTGTTAATGGTTTTTTATTCATGGTACTCATCAGAAAAATATAAGAGACACGACAACAAATTCGAAATAAAAACGAATCATTTTCAATTAAACAATCAAAAATTTAAGACGTATGAAAAAAGTTCTTTTTATCTTATTGGCGGCAATCACTTTGACTGCATGCGGAAGCGCAAACGAGAAAAAAACAGATTCTGCGGAAGCTTCTGCAAATACAACGGTAAGCACCTCAGAAGTAACCTCAGTTGCAAGCGCTGATCCTTCTACAGTCTATGTCTATTATTTTCACGGCAAACAACGCTGTAAGACCTGTATTGCGGTACAAAAGTTCGCTAATGAAGCGGTGAATCAGATGTACGGAGACAATGAAATGGTACAGTTTATGGAAGTAATGACCGATGAAGCAGGGAACAAAGAACTTGTGGAAAAGTATGGTGTGACGTGGAACGCACTTATTGTTGCGAAGGGTGACGACCATATAGACATGACACAAAACGCATTTGCCAATCCGGAAGGGGTGAAAGAGTTGCTTAAGGGTGAAGTAGACCGGAGGCTCTAGTAGACAAAAATAGTCCTGAAATATGATGAATTTTCTGCAGAGCCTGACTGAAGGCTCCAGCTGGCCGATGCTCACTGCGTTCCTGCTGGGACTGATGACAGCCATCAGCCCTTGCCCGCTGGCTACAAATATCACGGCAACCGCTTATCTGAGTAAAGATATCGGCATCAAAAAACGGGTTTTGTTCAACGGCCTTTTTTACACGCTGGGAAGGATGTTTACCTATACCACGCTCGGCATGCTCTTCTTTTTCGGTGCAAGCCAGTTTAAGATTGCCGGTGTTTTACAAGGTATAGGCGGCTTATGGCTGGGTATAGCGTTACTGGTGATCGGCATCTTTATGCTCGACATCACACAGTTGAACATGCCCGGAGTGGGCAAGCTGACGGAGAAGTTCAGCAATAAAAAGGGAAAGAAAACCTATTGGGATGCTTTTCTGCTGGGGCTGTTGTTTGCTCTGGCCTTCTGTCCCTACAGCGGGATGCTCTATTTCGGAGGATTGATTCCGATGACGATCGCCTCCACATCGGGACTCCTGCTTCCGCCGATTTTCGCCATAGCCACAGGCCTTCCGGTGATAATCATCGCCTGGCTGTTTGCCTATAGCGTGAGCAATATAGGGAAGTTCTACAATAGGATGAACAGTTTTCAAAAGTGGTTCAAGCGTGTGGTTGCTGCAGTGTTTATTATTGTGGGCGCTTATTATATCATCATCAGCCTCTAAAGGAGCTAAACAACAAAAAGAAACAAATAACAAAATAAAAGATAAAAAATTATGGAAGTATTGGTATTGGGACCGGGTTGCAAAAAATGTCTGTTGACCTACGACGCCATCAAAAAAGTGGTGGATCAGTCCGGAGCTGAAGTGTCACTCCGTAAGGTAGAGGACATCATGGAGATTATGAAGTATAATATAATGACGACACCTGCGGTAGTAGTAGACGGAGAGGTGAAAGTAAAAGGGCATGTACCCTCTGAAGCGGAAATAAAAAAGATGCTTGGCGTTTAGGCTGACTTGTCATTATGACTAACACTGGGAGAGCGACGCATGCGACTTCTGTCGTTTTGCTGTTATACCAAATGTTGTAACGAACAACACCTGAATTCTGTAATTATCAACCGCGACAACGCTGCGGAAGGATAGGGTTTTGTCAAAATATAAAAAATGGAAACAAAAAAAGAATTGAAATATCTGGGGTGGATGGTGCTTATTTTTGGGTTGATCTTCTTTCTGCCCATCGGTAGTGAGCGCTTTATGACCGCCATCGTTGCCACCCTCGACCTCTCTAAATGGTACGCACAGGAGCATGTGATCCTCTGTCTGCTCCCGGCTTTCTTCATCGCCGGGGTGATCGCGGTATTTATCAGCCAGGGATCGGTGATCCGTTACTTTGGAGCGAATGCAAACAGATGGCTTTCCTATACCGTAGCATCTGTTTCCGGAGCCATCCTGGCAGTCTGTTCCTGTACGATTCTACCTCTCTTTACAAGTATCTATAAGAGGGGAGCAGGTTTGGGACCGGCAGTCGCCTTCCTCTATTCGGGTCCGGCCATCAGCATTCTCTCCATCATTCTTACCTGGAGCATCCTCGGTACGGAGATGGGTGTTGCCCGAATGATAGGAGCTGTCCTTTTCTCGGTCATTATCGGACTGGTGATGGCATTTATCTACCGCAAGGAGGAGAAAGCAAAGCAGGAGGAGCAGATGAACTTCGAGGCACCACCGGCAAAACGTCCGATGTCGCAGACGATGTTTCACTTCTTCACGCTGGTGCTTATCCTGGCAGCCGCCAACTGGGGCGCACCGGCATCAGGTGATACCTCAAGCGTATGGTTTTATCTCTTCAGCTACAAATGGTATATCACCGGTTTCTTAGCGCTGATGCTTGCCTGGTCGATGATTAAGATACTGAAAATTAAATGGCAATGGGTATTGCTTGCTGTAGCCGCAACTGCGCTGTCGGCACTTCTTGCCAACCTTTTTATCACCAATTCAAAACTGGTGCCGTTGGTGCCCATGGTTGTGGGTATAGCCGCTCTTTCTATAGTGACCCTCTTCGACAGGAATGATGAGGAGAACAAAGAGTGGACGCTCTCTGCCTGGGGCTTTGCCAAACAGATCATGCCGCTGCTGGCCATCGGGGTGGTGACCGCCGGGTTCCTGCTGGGATCGACGCACGACAACGTAACTATTCCCGGCGTGGTTCCCAACGAATGGATCGAATGGGCAGTAGGTGGAAACTCCCTTTTCTCCAACTTCTTCGCCAGCTTCACGGGGGCATTTA
>JAENWZ010000203.1 GCA_016649795.1 Proteiniphilum sp.
CTGGTCATGTTCACCGGGAATGTGATTAAAGAAATGTTCCATCCTCCATTTGAATTTAGGGAGTTGACCAAACACGGTTTTTTATTGGGTAATAAATCGTTGGCGCTTGTTGTGGTTACCGGCTTTATCATGGGACTGGTACTCACCATGCAGATGAATCCTATTCTCGCCGACTTCGGCGCACAGACGCTGTTGCCGGGTGTGATTGCTGTTTCAATGGTGCGTGAATTGGGACCTGTCATTACTGGACTGATCTGTGCTGGCAAGATAAGCTCGGGAATAGGTGCAGAGATAGCAGCAATGAGAGTAACGGAACAGATTGATGCGATGGAGGTGTCGGGTACACGTCCCTTGAGTTTCGTTGTCGCTTCCCGCGTGATGGCCACAACGTTAGTCGTTCCTATACTTGTTATTTTCGCTGATGCGTTCAGTCTTTTCGGCGCCTTTCTGGCTGTGAACATATTCGAAGACACATCTGTTACGCTCTTCATTAATCGTTCGTTTACTTTGCTGGGTTTTATCGATCTGTTCCCTTCAACGCTGAAAACAGTGTTATTTGGCTTTTTTATTGGTTTGATTGGTTGTTATAAAGGGTACACCGCCGGCAGAGGAACCGAATCGGTGGGAAAAGCGGCCAACTCAGCCGTGGTAGCTTCATCGCTAACCATATTCGTGATCGATTTGGTTTTTGTATTAATAACGAGCATTCTGTAAAACTGTATGGATAGAGAAAAGGTCATCGTTGTAAAAAGTTTATACAAGTCCTTTAAAGAGCTTCACATTTTGTGTGGTATTGATCTGACGCTTCACAAGGGTGAGAATCTGGGAATTGTAGGGAAATCGGGGATCGGGAAATCGGTACTTACCAAATGTATTGTTAGGCTTATAGAGCCCGATGCCGGAGAAATCGATGTGCTGGGGACAAAGGTCCTTGAATGTAACAACAATGAACTGAATGCGTTGAGAAAAAAGGTGGGATATCTTTTTCAGGGGGGGGCACTGTATGATTCTATGAGTGTACGTGAGAATCTTTCTTTCCCCATACGGAGAACACAATTCAAGGATAAGGAGCATGATACGGAAGAGCTGATTGAACGATCGCTCAGAAGTGTAGGTCTTTTGGATTCCATTGATAGCATGCCATCGGAGTTATCCGGAGGAATGAAAAAGAGAATAGCCCTGGCCAGAACATTAATACTGAATCCGGGAATAATTCTCTATGATGAGCCCACCACCGGACTGGACGCGGTTACATCGGGTGAAATCAGCGAATTGATGCTAAAAATTCGCGAAGAATATAACACCGCCTCCATCATCATTACGCACGATATGAAGTGCGCTAAAATTGCCACAGACAGCATTAAAATAATGAGTGAAGGAGTCTTCATAGTAGACGGAACGTACGATGAATTGAGTCGTAGCGACAATAAAGAAATACGGGATTATTTTATTTAGCAAACAGCATAAAAGATGAAAAGAACAAAAAAAGCATTAAGGCTGGGTATTTTTATAGCATCGGCCCTCATATTGTTTATTGTAGCAATATATCTGATCGGAAGCAAGCAGAATCTGTTCTCTTCAAACACCGAGGTGCATGCTTCGTTCAAAGATATTCGCGGATTGATGTCGGGTAACATAGTCCGTTTTGCGGGAATAAATATCGGTACGGTGAATGATATTCGGATCGTGGCCGATTCATCCATCATTGTTACCATGTTGATACGAGACAACTACACCGAATATATCTATAAAAACTCGGTTGTGCAAATTGGACAGGAGGGCTTGATGGGTGGCAAAATTGTACTTATTTCTACCGGTGATCCCGCTACCGGGAAGGTGGAACAGGGTGATTATCTACCTGTTTCCACAGGTATTGATATCCAGGCAATTATCGTCCAGGCTACGGAGATGCTTGATGAGGCAGAAAATATGGTGGCTAGCTTAAGCTCTGTTGCTGAAAAAATCGACAAAGGTGATGGGGATATTGCGCGCCTTATCAACGATAACAGTCTTACAACCAATCTCGCGAGAGCCACAAGCAGCTTGAATGAATCGCTTTCGGATGTGAATAAGATCACCACCAAAATTAACAATGGAGAAGGTGACTTAGGAAAGCTGGTCAATGACGATTCGATCACCTCCGAAATGAACAGGATCATGGTCAATTTAACTTCTACGACACAAAAAGCTGACTCACTCGTGGACCAGCTACACCAGTCTTCCTATTCAATTAATCACGGCGGGGGTGTAATTCCTCGCCTGCTGAACGACAAGCAGATGGGATTAAACGTAGATACAGCCATCGCCAATGTTGATCAGGGTGTGGTGGAGATAACCAAAGCCGCAGAAACCATTGCCAACAGCTGGATCTTCAGACTTTTTTCCAAGAAAAAGGATAAGGATATGGAGAAGGAAGAGGTGACACATGAATTCAAGGTGAATCCGGGAGATACCATTATTATTCCTTCAAGTGAAGAGAGTCTACCTGAAGTGCATGAAAACAGGTAAATATTTTGATAATTTAAACATTCAGTTCACTGATTCCTATTTGAGTTATCAATCAACGACTCACTACTCATCATCATGATGGGTTACCCGTTAATGATTTCCCCGCCGTTGGGATGGAGACACTGACCGCTCATGTAACTGGCGTCGTCGGAGGCCAGTAAAAGAAAACAGGTGGCCACCTCATTGGGTTCTCCGGCTCTGCCAAGGGGTGTGTCACTGCCAAATTCCGATACTCTTTTCTTGTCGAATGAGGAAGCAATCAGGGGTGTCCATATGGGCCCCGGAGCTACAGCGTTCACACGGATGTTCTTATGGGCCAGACTTTGCGCCAGACTGCGTGTGAAACCCACTACTGCTCCTTTGGTGGCAGCATAATCGATCAGTTTCCCGCTTCCGCGATAAGCCGTTACAGAAGTGGTATTCACTATGGCACTTCCTTTTTTCAGATGAGGCAGTGCATATTTTGTTACCCAAAAGTATGAGAAAACGTTGGTTTGAAAGGTGCGTGTCAACTGCTCTGTAGAGATATCCTCCAGGCGCTCACTTTCCCAATGCAAAGCTGCATTGTTAATCAGGATATCGAGTCTGGAGAACTTGTTGATTGTTCTTTCAACTGCTTTCTTGCAATTACTCTCTTTCGAGAGATCACCTTTGATCAGCAAACATTGCCGGCCCATTTTTTCAATCTCTTTCTGTGTTGCTATCGCATCTTCCGTTTCACTCAGATAAGCGATGGAGATATCAGCCCCATGAGATGCGAAGAGCAGCGCTGTAGCTTTTCCGATGCCGCTGTCTCCACCCGTGATGAGTGCCACCTTGCCTTTTAATTTATCGTTACTTTCAATGGGGTCACTCTTGGGTTCGGGTTTCATCTTACTTTCTTTACCAGGTCTTTTTTGACTCTGTTCTGTTCCGTATCATTCTTTTTCATTTTGTTTGATTTTTAATATTATCCACTCTATCTCTTATCGTCTATATATCAAAAGGAGGTGTAATCGCCCGGCGATACACCTCCATTATGAAGAAATAGCCGTGCAGCGTTATTCCGCTTTCGCTTTCGTGTTAACGAAGGAGACTGCCAGATCTGTCAGCGACAGGTCGGTAGATTTTTCTTCATGCAGACTTGCCTCCAGTAATTGGGATACTTCAAAAAGACCCAGGGTTTTTGCCAGTTCGGCTAAACTGCCATAGGTGGCAATTTCGTAGTGCTCCACTTTCTGCGAAGCGATGATAATTGCCACATCACGCACCATGGTTCCTTCTTCAGTATCCTCCAATAAGCTCTCACTCTCTTTTAATATACCGTCAATGGCCTCACATTTTTTCTTCGCCGGTTTTTCACCCAACAGTTTAAAAGCTTCTTCCAGTCGTTTTATCTGACCTTCTGTTTGACTGTAGTGTTTTTTTATACTGCTTTTCAGCTCCTTCGATGTTGCAGCGGTTTCCATTTTCTTCAATCCTTTCTGAATCTCATTCTCGGCATAATAGATATCCTTGAATGAATCTACCAGAAATTCCTGCAGCTTCCCCTGATCTTTTGCTTTCAGTTTGGATTCACTTTTTTTTGTAGCAGGTGCTTTTTTATCGGTTTCTTTTTTTGTTGTCATAATAATGTTGTTTTTGATTTAATATAATTTAATTGGTATAAGCGTTTAGACCACGTAGTCTAAATCACTGTATATAATCTAATTGGTTCATTTACTATCATTCTACGTATGGTCAAATCAAAGATTGACCCCATAAATGCCCGTCTGTTATATCTGTAATGGTATTCATTCAGATAACCCTGTAGACGTTCTTTCGTGCAATGATGGTGTATCCCCCGTAACCACCCTTGAATATTCATAATGTGAATATGCAGTTGCTTAAA
>JAENWZ010000391.1 GCA_016649795.1 Proteiniphilum sp.
CCTAAGACCCTTGTGAACAATCTTCACGTTGACATCTTTGTCCGTCTGCACCGGTTCGCCGTCAACATGCATCAGCCCTGCTTTGGCACGTTTGATCGTCAGCTCCCGGGTGATAAGGGTAGTCATCTTGCTGTTCTTGTCGATGTTTTTCGTGAAGAGCTGCAGCGTTGTCTGGGGGATCTCCAGCGCATTGAGCGGTTTCAGGATGGAGACGTTCATCTTTCCGTCGTCCATGCTCGCACCCGGTGCAATATAGGCCTCGTTGCCATATTGCGACGCGTTGGCGCAGGTGAGCACAAAAGCCCGCTCGGTGATGGTGCCCTCATCGTGCGTGATCTCATATTCTTCCGATTTGAAATCGACGGCACTCTCCAATATGTTCCTTACATAACCCAGCGGACCGCGTTTCTTTTCCTCGGCAAATCTGTCGCTGATGAAAGCATCGAATCCGAAACCACAGGTACAGAAAAATATATGCTCGTTGGCTACACCGTAATCAATGGTGCGGCTGTTCCCATTAAGTATGATATCGATGGCTTTCTCTGGATCCATCGGGATATCGAGCTCTCTCGCCAGCCCGTTTCCCGATCCGAAAGGGATGATCCCCAGCGTGGTACCGGTGTTGACCAGCACTTTGGCCACCTCGTTCACCGTGCCGTCACCACCGGCGGTGAGCACATAGTTGAACCCGTTCTTCACCGCTTCCCTGGCAATCTCTGTTGCATGATCGGGATAGCCTGTGATTCGGATGATCACGTCGAATTTAGTCTGATCAAATGCCGCAGCCACCTCCTCGGGAATGTTCTTCTTGGATTCAGTGCCCGATACCGGGTTGATGATAAGGCACACTTTTTCTTTTTCCATACAATAGATGTTTTATTTAGAACAATCGGACGATCAATTTTGTTTTAACCCTTTTTATTTGTCGTTTCGTCCATTGTTGCTTACTTTTGCACACAAAAATAAAGTGTGGCCTATGTTTCATTCCGATAGTTTAATTTTTGATATGGATGGTACCCTTTGGGATAATTTGAATACATACGTAATCTCATGGAATAAAGGGCTGCAACAAAGAGGATATCAAAAACAGGTCACCCGCGACAATATACTGGGGCTGATGGGCAAGGAAGCCCGCGTGATGCTTCAATTCATTCTTCCCGGGGCCACCACTGATGAGCAGGATCTTTTATTCGATGCGGTCATTGCTGAATACCAGAAGCTGCTTGATGATATGAACCCGGTAATTTATGAGGGGGTGCTCACCGGCCTGGAGCAGTTGTCGGAAAAATACCGTCTTTTCCTTCTCAGTAACTGTGAGGTGAGCGGACTGGTGAATTTCATGCGTCACACGAAAACAACCTCTCTTTTCATTGATTATATGGAGCACGGGATGAATATGAAATCCAAACATCATAATTTGCGGTTGCTCATAGAGAAACATGGATTGAAATCGCCGGTTTATATTGGCG
>JAENWZ010000332.1 GCA_016649795.1 Proteiniphilum sp.
CCTTGAGTGTCAGTATTGGTCCCTCTTTATCTTCCACTCTTTTAATATAAACCTGAACAACTTCATCTCCATCATATTTGCTATCATTCTCGACTGAAACGTTTAACATCACTGATGAATTAAGATCTATCTCAGACTTGCTTAGCGAAATGTCAGAATATTTGAATTTTGAATAGCGTAATCCGTAACCGAAAGGATACAATGGCTCTGCAGTCATATAGCGATAGGTTCTGCCCTTCATGGAGTAATCCTCGAAATCGCTCAACTGGTTTACCGAACGGTAGAAGGTAACTGGCAGTCGTCCGGCAGGATTGTAATCTCCAAAAATTACATCTGCGATTGCTGTACCTGCTGCCTGTCCGCCATACCAGCCATTCACGATCGCATCCAGATTCTCATTTTCCCAATTCAAAGCTATAGCACTACCCGTACAAAGTATGAAAACGATAGGCTTACCGGTCTTTTTCAGGGTTTTCAACAGTTCAAGCTGTACAGCAGGCAACTCAATATCCGTCCGGTCTCCTTTTTTAAATCCGGGAGCATCAACCGGCATTTCCTCACCTTCCAATGAAGGAGAAATACCGCCTATGAATACAATCACTTCGGCATCCTTAACCTTTTCCGCAGTAGCCTTAAAATCTATCCTTTTCTGATCAACACTATCACTTTTCGTCAGTTCGCATCCTTTCTCGTAGATGACTTCTGCTCCGGGAACTTTATGCCTGATTCCCTCCAAAATGGTAACGGTGGAAGAAGGAAATCCATTATAGTTACCCCACAGCATGGTCGAGTCATTGGCATTGGGACCCACAACCGCTATCTTTTTGATGCTTTTACTCAAAGGCAACGTATTGTTGATGTTTCTTAACAAAACAATACTTTTTCGTGCCATTTCCAGTGCCTTCTCTTTATGCTTTTCTGAATCAACCACCGAATAAGGAATTTTTGACCACTTCACCTGATCATCCGGATCAAACATTCCCAATTTAAAGCGACCTGTCAGCAATCTTCTTAAAGAGACGTCAATCTCCTTCTCCGAGATGATATCCGATTTTATCGCCTTAACCAGTGACTCATAGTTTCGTCCGCACTCCAGATCCGTGCCACTTCGCACAGCATCCACTGAAGCTTCCGTAGCATCGGCGTGCGTTTCATGCCGTTTGACTACAGGGTCTTTTATCCAGAAGTCGGATATGGCACCACAATCGGATACCGTAATTCCCTGGTAACCCCACTCTTTTCTTAAAGTAACATTCAGGAGTTTTTTACTGCTGCAACACGGCTCTCCATCAAGTCGGTTGTAGGCACACATCACTTGTTGTACGTTTGCTTCCTTGACCAAATCCTCAAATGCCGGAAGATAGGTCTCCAACAAATCTCTTGCAGAAACGGAAACATTTAGAGAATGACGGCTCCACTCAGGTCCGCTGTGAACAGCAAAATGCTTTGCACAAGCCAGTGTCTTAAAATATTTAGGATCATCACCCTGCAGACCTTTTACTACTGCCACTCCCATACGGCTGGTCAGATATGGATCTTCCCCATAAGTTTCCATACCTCTGCCCCAACGCGGGTCGCGAAAAATATTTATGTTGGGAGTCCAGAAAGACAAACCCCTATAACGATCATATTCTTTGTTTTTCTGATAGTTGTGATATTTTGCACGGGCTTCATCCGAGATGATTTCAAACGTCTCGTAAACAGCCTGGTCATCAAAAGTAGCAGCCATGGCAATAGCCTGGGGGAAAACTGTAGCCCTGCCGGCACGTGCAACTCCATGCAATGCCTCATTCCACCAATCATACGCAGGAATACCCAGGCGCTCAATGGCCGGGCTCTCGTTCATCATCAAGGATACTTTTTCCTCAACGGTCAACCTCGACAGAAGATCCTCCACACGTGTATCCGTGCTCAGAGAACTATTCTGAAAGGGATATTTCTTATCCTTCTGAGCGCAGGAGGATAAAAACAAAACTAAACCTAATAATATAAGTATCTTTCTCATTGCATTATGCTATATTAATAATTTATAGTGAAAAATAGAATTGTCAAAAAGAGACTCTGACAGAGTCGACCGAGCTGCCAGAGTTTATTCAATGCGATTTTTTAACCAACAATATTTACTTCATTTGGACCAGTACTAATTATC
>JAENWZ010000245.1 GCA_016649795.1 Proteiniphilum sp.
ATCTATACCTTTGTTAGATTAAATAGATAAATAACCTTTTTTATATGAGAGTGAATGACATAATGACACAGCTTGAGGCCAAACATCCGGGCGAGTTTGAATACCTTCAAGCCGTGAGAGAGGTGGTGGTTTCTATCGAAGATATCTATAATCAGCATCCTGAATTTGATAATGCAGGCATTATAGAACGCATTGTTGAACCCGATCGTGTTTTTACCTTTCGTGTTCCCTGGATAGATGATAACGGGAAGGTGCATGTGAATATCGGTTACCGTGTGCAATTCAACGGTGCTATAGGGCCTTACAAAGGTGGTATTCGTTTCCACCCCTCGGTAACGCTCTCTTCTCTTAAATTCTTAGGCTTTGAACAGACATTCAAAAATGCACTTACAACACTCCCCATGGGAGGGGGCAAAGGAGGTGCCGATTTCTCACCTAAAGGGCGTTCACAAGCGGAGATTATGCGTTTCTGCCAGGCTTTCGTGATGGAGCTATGGAATAATATCGGTCCCGATACCGATGTCCCTGCCGGTGATATAGGTGTGGGCGGACGTGAGGTGGGTTACATGTTCGGCATGTACAAGAAACTGGCCCGTGAACATACCGGTACCTTCACCGGAAAAGGGATGTCATTTGGCGGTTCACGCCTGCGTCCTGAAGCTACCGGATTTGGCGCCCTCTATTTTGTGGAAAAAATGTGTGAAACCCATCACATCGATCTGAAAGGAAAAACTATTGCCGTTTCCGGATTTGGGAATGTGGCATGGGGTGCCGTGACAAAAGCAACCGAGCTCGGAGCAAAGGTAGTGGCAATTTCCGGTCCCGATGGTTATATCTATGATGCCTGGGGAGTAAACGCGCCGGAGAAAATTGATTTTATGCTTGAGCTGCGCAACAGCGGTAACGATATGGTGGCTCCCTATGCCGATGAATTTCCCAATGCTGTTTTCTACCCGGGTAAGAAACCGTGGGAGTGCAAAGTGGATATCGCACTGCCATGTGCCATTCAGAACGAACTGAATCTGGAAGATGCCAGAAGGCTAAAAGAGAACGGTGTGATACTTGTTGCCGAAGTCTCCAACATGGGTTGTACAGCCGAAGCGGTGGATTTCTTCCTGGAGAATGAGATGCTTTTTGCTCCCGGTAAGGCGGTGAACGCAGGAGGTGTGGCCTGTTCAGGACTGGAGATGACGCAGAACGCCATGCATATCTCCTGGAGCAACGAAGAGGTAGACAGATGGCTGCATCAGATCATGAGCGATATTCACACGCAGTGTGTTGCTCATGGAAAGAACGGGCAATTAATAAACTACGTGAAAGGAGCGAACATTGCCGGCTTCATGAAAGTGGCCGACGCCATGATGTCGCAGGGTGTTGTGTAAAATCGATCTCTACTTTTAGATGGAAAAAGATTGAAACCGCGGGGATTAATCTCTGCGGTTTTTATTCAACTGTTTATTTGGAAAAACTAAAGTTGCAAACCTGTTATTTAAAGCAATGATTGCAATGAATTAGATAAAATCTTCCCTGATGGGACTAAATACATCAATCAGAATACCTGCTTCCAGGCATTTCGTGCCATGAGTAAGATTAGGTGCAATATAGATACCATCACCTTTTTTTATGATTTTTTTTTCACCTTCGATAATAAATTCAAAAACGCCACTTGCAACATAAGTGCATTGTGAATGATAATGGGCATGTTCATATCCAATCGAATCTTTCTGAAACTCAACTTTGACAAGCATCATCTTGTCATCATAGCCCATAATTTGCCTGCGTATTCCATCACCAGCAGGTTGCCATTCTATCTCTTCATGCATTAAAAATGAATCACTTGTCGTTTTCATAAAAATAAAATTATCTGTTATTGAACATATATCTAAAGTAAAAAACTTCCAAATCCTTATTAATATTAATCATCGACAGGTCAATTTTCATAAAGATACCAACGTGACCAGGGAAGAAATATAATATCCGGATTAAGAAGAAGAAATTGGTTCTCCATTCTCAAGTGTAACGGGAAAAAGTCGCAAAACATTTACCAGTACAGAACAAATTTAGTTAACTGATCTAACAAAAACAATTATTTTATAAAAAAACAACATCTTGTCGCTCATTTCTTCGAACTAAAGGAAATATCCCCGATAATCATAAATACAATATTTCAGTCAATTTATCTTCATCAAGTGATGTCATATTTTTTTTGAAAAACAGAATATTGTATGCTGTTCGCTTATTTTTCTTACTTTTGAACTTTACATATTCTGCAATCTATGGTACCATTCCTTAATAAGGTAGCTGAACTATTTTATGCTCAACAGGGTAATGAGCTTTACAGGCATACATTCGTCTTTCCTAACAGACGTGCGGGAGTCTTCTTCCAGAAATATCTGGCGGAGATCGCCGGTAAGCCGCTCTTCTCACCCACTATTTTAACCATTCAGGAACTTTTCGCAAACCTCTCTTCCTGTCAGCCGGCCGACAGGATTGAGATGCTGGTGATGCTGTATGATCATTTCGGCAAGATCAGCGGATCGGATGAGTCGTTCGACGATTTTCTCTATTGGGGAGAGATGCTGTTGAATGATTTTGATGATGTGGATAAATATATGGTGGATGCACGGCAGCTCTTTCGCAATGTGCATGATTTCAGGTCGCTTGACGATGATATGTCCTACCTCACCGAAACGCAGATCGATGCCATCCGTCGTTTTTGGACCCACTTTATGCCGGTGGAGGGAAACGAGACCAAGCAACGGTTCCAGGAGACATGGAAGGTGCTGTACGAGCTCTACAGCTCTTTCAGGGCTGAACTGAGCGAGAAAGGGCATGCTTACGAGGGGATGATGTTCCGTGAGGTGGCCGAGCGTGCCAAAGCGAAAGAGGTGCAGGAATGGGGTACGGAGAGTTTCGTTTTTGTAGGGTTGAATGCGCTCACACCTGCAGAGACAGTGCTGATGGAACACCTCAAAAACCTGGGCATGGCCGATTTTTACTGGGATTACGACTCTCCTTTCATGCATGATGCGCAGAACCGCGCCTCCTTCAGGGTGAAGGAGAATCTCTCACGTTTCCCCTCCCGGTTCATCCTCGACGGGTTCGGTAAAGAGACGGAAAAAACAAAGATTGAACTGATAGGGATCTCATCGGGAGTGGGGCAGGCGAAGCATCTGACGCAGATCCTTTCAGAACTGATTGCGTCGAAAGAGATTGCCGATCCCAATGAAGCCATCAACACGGCGATTGTGCTGCCCGATGAAAACCTGTTGTTGCCGGTGCTCTATTCCATTCCCGCAGAGATTGGAAAGATCAACGTGACCATGGGCTATGGCCTGTCGCACGCTTCAGTCTCCAGCCTGGTGGAACATATCGCGCTGTTGCAGCAGCATCAGCGTAGCTGGAA
>JAENWZ010000246.1 GCA_016649795.1 Proteiniphilum sp.
AATCCTGCTTGTGTCGATACTGCCAGCCACACTTGCCAGATGAATGAACGGTGTTCCGATAACTACATCGCAATTCACCGTTCTGCCTTTCAACGCTTCGTTCAATTCTTTTGCCAGTTCAAGCCCTTCCTGCAGGTTTTTATTCATTTTCCAGTTACCTGCTACAATGTTCTTTCTCATAAAATACTATATTAATAATTAGTTATCTTTTTTATTGGTCACCCACATAGTTCAATCCCCTATTAGTCGGCGTATAACCTCGCAACCCCCTCCATTACCGAAAAGGAGGCTCACTGCTTCCTCCAATCCCTCCATTTGAGGAGCAACAGCGGCACAATGAAGAGAAGCAGCATAATTAACAAATGAAAGGCGCCGGTTGTTTTCGGATCATTGATTTTCACCAGACCGGACTCCTCCAGCGGAAGGTTCAATCCACCGATACGGGGTACCCTGCTGTCGTCCCATTTGTTGATTACATCACCCTCCTTCAGCAATATCAGCCCGGGGTTGGAGCGGATCATTGTTTTCAGTTCTCTTTCATCGGCGTGAGAGAAACGAAAACCTGTCTGATGTTTTTCTTCCCACAACCCTACAACATCGGCCCCGGAAGAGGTGACGAGATAAAAGGGATATCCTCTCTCCTCTGCATAGCCGCTCACCTCTTTGAAACGATCCAGATGCCGCCCGCTCATCTCCCCCAGCGAGTAAGCAATCATCAGAAACGTGTAAGGGGGTTCAGACAAAATGATATCGGTGTTCTCCCCGCCTGTCTGCCACATGCCGGTTGATTCATCGAAGTACAACGACTCAAAGGCCAGATCCTCTATCGCCGGCTTCTCCCCCTCTTTCACCAGGTGGGTTCTCATATCCACAAAGGTCCAGGTGGAATCATTCCATGGATAGTTCTCTTCTGTGAACTCCTTCTCTTCTCCATCTTTACTGTAGATGAAGATCGTTTCAAGCACATCGGCTCTCTCCGGATCAACGAACATCTGCCGGGGTATGCTGGCCCCGATCTTGTAGGGGCGAAAGTCGAACAGCGGCAGCCTGTAGAGATTATGCAGAACGAACAGGAGAGCGAAAAGCACTGTAAAGAGAGCTGCCAAAGCAGCCTGCTTCGATGAGAACAGCGGTGTAATCCGATTCCATCTGACCAGAAGCAGCAAAGCGCCGGCCAAAAGGATGATGTTCTTGAAGAAAGTCTGCCAGTTGCTGATGATAAACGCATCGCCAAAACAGCCGCAATCCTCCACCGGATTGGTTAAGGCGATCCATAACGTGAGCGGCGTGAAGAAGATCATAAAGAGTGCAATCATCCGCGTGGTCCATTTCCGGTAGATCCCCAGCAACAGAAGCACACCCAGTGAAAACTCGGCTACCACCATAATCACTGCCACAGGCAAAGCCAAAGGAAACAGTCCTGTGAGGCTCATCTCAATCAGGTAATCCTGAATCTTGTAGGTTAATCCCAACGGATCGGCTGCCTTCACAAAACCGGAAAAGAGAAAAGTCGCCCCCACAATAATGCGGGACAACTCAATCAGCAATTTGACCGTTTTTTCTGTTGAACTCATGTTTTCTTTACTCGCCGAAATGCAGTTTTATCAGACCAAAGATGGCATAATTGATCATATCTTTATAATTGGCATCAACCCCCTCAGAGATGAGGGTTTCTCCGTTATGGCTCTCAATCTCTTTGGTGCGGTAGACCTTCATCAGAATAAGATCGGTGTAGGAACTTACGCGCATGCTTCTCCACGCTTCATCATAATCGTGATTTTTGGCGCCCATCAGCTCCCTGTTCTCTGCCACAAACGCGTCATAGAGCACCAACGCCTTCACTGCCGAAATATCGATGGTGCCGGCATAACCTAACTGTAATTGAATCAGCCCGATGATTCCGTAATTCACAATGCCGATAAATTCGGGAAAGATACCCTCATCTACCCTGGACTCCTTTTTCAACTCAAGTGAACGGATGCGGTTTGCCTTGATAAAAATCTGGTCGGTAACCGATTCGGGGCGGAGAATACGCCATGAAGCACCGTAATCGGACAGCTTCTTGGCGAATATTTCGCGACAGAGAGCGATTACTTCATCAAATTGCTTATTGGTAACGTCCATTGTGAATTCGTATGATCTGTTAAACGTAAAACGCTGCAAAGATAAACAAAAAAAAGGTGCAAGTCTGAAATCTTGTACCTTTTCTCTCTGTGCTGATTGTTCGTTTTCAGGAAATACGGATAGACTTACCTACACGCAACAGCGTTCTCGAAGAGATATTGTTCATTGAACAGATCTTGCTCACGGAAACACCGTAACGCTTTGATATGGCTCCAAGGGTATCGCCTTGCTTTATCCTGTGATACTTCACATCTCCCGAAACATACTTATTCGTACTATTGGATGCTTGCTTATAGGCGGATGACGTGCTCGCCAATCTGACCGAGCTGCTTCTGGTTGTCTTCTTGTAACTCGAATTGGTAACCAGATACTCATCACGGTGAGTAACCTTGTTGTCAAAATCAATTATGAAGTTGGGATTGATGGGCTTGCCCAGGAAACGTGTTTCGAAGTGAAGATGTGATCCGAATGAACGCCCGGTGTTACCGGCCAGACCAATGGGCTCTCCCGACAAAACAAAATCGTTTTCATCAACAAGGAATTTGGAAAGATGACCATAAACAGTCTCCAACCCGTTCACGTGACGAATCACAACATAATAGCCGTAACCTCTTCCTTCATATTGCTTTACCCTTATCTTCCCATCAAACGCAGCGTAAATAGTATCTCCTGTTTGCGCCTTGATGTCAATGCCGTAATGATAACGGCGACTACCCCTTCTTCCGAAATTGGAGGTCATATGACCAAGGGTGGGCATGGTGAAGTTTTCCAGATCTACTATAAAGGTATCGGGAGCATTTTTTAAGCTGCCGTAAATGTTTACACTACGGTTCATCCACATGCCGCCGTAAATATCGTCAGCAGGTATCTCGTTGGGATCAAACACCTCACGGCTCTCCTCAGCCTCATCAAGCAGAGACAAATCCATCTTAAGTTTTAACCCGTCGGCAAATAATCCCGTTTGATCACTTAAACTGGAACTGTGTAGTTGTTTGTGTATCACTTCCGATCTGGAGTTGTCGGTCGCTTGTGGTGTTGATTGCGAAAATGCGTTCAATGTGAAAAACATCAAGGTCGCGGGCAATATAACGCTTGCTTTTGCTAAAAAATGTTTTTTATCCATTTTTTCCTGACTCTTGTTTAATAAATAACTTTTCTACTTCTAATGCGCTGTTTACAGTTCATCATTCGCGTATAAATAGGGAAGAAGAAATGATGAATAATTAAAAATTTCATCTTCT
>JAENWZ010000346.1 GCA_016649795.1 Proteiniphilum sp.
AAATGAGGGTGATCAGGGAGATACGTAAAGATACTGCAGCAGGGAAGCAGATGAACCGCCTGCTTCAGGGTGATGTGGGCAGCGGAAAAACAGTGGTGGCGATCATGTGCATGCTGATAGCACTGGATAATGGATTCCAGTCCTGTCTGATGGCACCCACCGAGATACTGGCATCGCAGCATTTTGAAACTTTTAGGCAGATGTTGTCAGAAATGGACCTGCGGGTGGCGCTGCTGACCGGCTCCACGAAAAAGAAGGAGAGAGAGGTGATCCATGCCGCTCTTCTCTCGGGAGAGATTGATATATTGATTGGTACACATGCCCTGATTGAGGATGTGGTGCAGTTCAGTAATCTAGGTTTCGTGGTGATTGATGAGCAGCATCGCTTCGGCGTAGTGCAACGTGCCAGGTTATGGGAGAAGAACAGCCAGCCTCCTCATGTGCTGGTGATGACTGCCACCCCTATCCCCCGCACACTGGCCATGACCGTGTATGGCGATCTGGATGTGTCAGTGATTGACGAGCTGCCACCGGGACGGAAACCGGTGCAGACATTGCATCGCTACGATAAGAAGCGGGGTGCGCTCTACCGGTTTATTCGCGAACAGATACAACAGGGACGGCAGATCTATATCGTCTATCCGCTGATTGAGGAGAGTGAAACGCTCGATTTGAAGAATCTGGAGGAGGGATACCTGCATATCAGTGAGGTTTTCCCCGAATACACCGTCTGTAAGATGCACGGACGTATGAAGGCTGCCGAGAAGGAAGAGGTGATGCGGCAGTTTGTAGCCAATGAAGCAGAAATCATGGTCTCCACCACCGTGATTGAGGTGGGGGTAAACGTCCCCAATGCGAGTGTGATGGTGATTGAGAGTGCGCAGCGATTCGGGCTTTCACAGTTGCATCAGCTGCGGGGCAGGGTAGGACGTGGTACGGATCAATCCTTCTGCGTGCTGATCACACCCTACGAGCTCTCATCGGATACCCGTAAGCGGATAGAGATTATGACAGAGAGTAACGATGGTTTCGTAATTGCCGAGGCGGACCTGAAGCTGCGCGGTCCCGGTGATCTGGAGGGTACGCAGCAGAGCGGCATTCCCTTCAACCTCCGCATTGCCGATCTGGTACGGGATAACGCCATCCTTTTTCGTGCCCGCGAGATAGCAGAGGAGGTGATCGAAAAAGATCCGAAACTGGAACAGCCCGGTCATCTGGTTCTCAGGCAGCAGTTGAGCCGATTGAGCGGGAACCGCTACGAGTGGGGCAGGATTAGTTGATTCACCGATTGAACGATTTACTGATTGAACGATTAAATGATTTACCGATTAAACGATTTATAATCTTCACATTTTTTACATCATCACATCATCACATCGTTACATCGTTATATCGTCGAATCATCACATCCTCACATCCTCACATCCTCACATCGTCGAATCGTCACATCATCGAATCATCGAATCAATTAACCTCGTGTAATCTCTTCCTTCTCTGCATCCCAGTACATTGAGCGACCTTCCAGATAAGCTCTGGTACCCATATGAGCCGTGATGGCCTCCTGAAATCCCTCATCAATTCCGCAGGAGGGCTGATTGCCTGTACGTATGCACTCAAGCCATTCACGCAGGTGAAGGTAGGTGGTGTTGTATCGTTTGCCGTCAACGTATGAATACAACAGACCTCTTTCCGCAAAATAAAGTTCTGTGGCTGAACTGACCGCATCAATACTTTTTCCCGGCATATAGTGATAGAAAGGTTCTCCCGGTTTAATCGTTCCATCGTCGATTTTTTCCTTGTATTGTGGCGACCGCGGGTCGATGGTCACTGTCAGTGTGTTACCCACTTCCATCGTGGCATCGTGTCCCATGATTTTCCTGCTTCTGCTGAACTGACTGCCTAAAG